>NZ_JBFAHW010000017.1:0-132566 GCF_040654355.1 Streptomyces sp. NPDC050704
CCAGAGCGGCGATCGGATACCCCGTCGCGGCACCGCCCCACCCACACACCCAGGGGCGCGGGGAACTGCGCGACCAGCCCCCACCGAACCCGCAGCCAACGTCACACAGTGACCGGCCCCATCGTCGCCCCCTCGCGACAGATCAGCAGCAGCGCCCGGTCATCGTTCACATCCTTCGCCACCGCCTCGATGAGATGCCACGCAGCGCCGTGGAAACCGCCCGCCACGTACCGATCCGCCTCCCCCGTAAGCCGGTCGATCCCTTCGACGATGTCCCGCTCGGACGTCTCCACCAGGCCGTCCGTGAAGAGCATCAGGACGTCACCGGGCCGCAACGAACCCTTCACGGGGTCGAACTGGGCCCCGTCGTACACCCCGAGCAAAGGCCCTTCCGCGGCCTTCTCCTCCCAGCGCCCAGTGCCCGCGCTGAGCTGCAACCCCGGCGGATGCCCGGCCGAGAAGAGCTCGTAGTCGCCCGAATCGAGGTCCAGGACCAGATGGATCGACGTCGCGAACCCCTCGTCCCAGTCCTGCCGGAGCAGATACCCGTTCGCCGCGGGCAGGAAGGCATGCGGCGGCAAGGACCCCAGCAGCCCCCCGAACGCCCCCGACAGAAGCAGCGCACGCGAACCGGCGTCCATCCCCTTGCCGGAAACATCCGTCAGGACCACCTCAAGCGTGCGCCCCCCGTTCGTGCGCGCCGCGACCACGAAGTCGCCGGAGAACGACTGGCCCCCGGCCGGCCGCAGCGCCATCTCCCGGTGCCAACCCGTCGGCAGCGGCGGCAACTTGCTCTGCACCCGGATCCGCTCACGCAGGTCGAACAGCATCGTCCCGCCCCGCCGCCACGGCACCCCCACCCGGCTGCGGAACTGGGCGATCAGCAGCCCGAAGAACCCGCAGGCGGCCACGACCAGCACGATCCCAGGCGTCACCCGGGACGGCCCCTCCGTGTACGGCCCGAGCTTGACGGACTCCACGATCAGCCCGGTGGCCGCCGCGGCGTACAGCCCGAGCAGGCTGGACGGCCGCAGCACGAGCCCGCCCGCGACGATCGGCAGGACCAGCAGCGCCGGCGAGCACCACACGGAGTTGATGAGGGTCATCGAGACGATCACGGGAATCGTGAGCAGCAGAGCGGCGAGCGCGACCCAGTCGGAGCCGTCCCCCCGGAAGTAGTCGACGGCGGATCTGCGCAGCCCGGTGCGGACCCGGTGGACCTGCTTCTTCAACCGGGCCGCGAACGTATCGGCTTCCGCGCGCCGCTCTCGTCCTGCTGCCATTAGTTCGGGACCCTATCCATCGGACCAGGTGCTTGGCACGGGAGGTCCCACTTGTCCCCCGTCCGGGGACGGAAGTCACAGCGAAGCCCGGCCCTCGGAGAGCGTACGACCCGACACGGTCCGGACACGGCCGAGCCGGGAGAAATCCAGTCGCTCATCCCGGATTGCCCTGGTAGGCATGAGGACATGACGACAGACTTGCGCGTGCTGCGTCCGGACGACTGGGACGAGTGGTACGGGAAACTGGAGCTCGCGTTCGGCGGAGCCGGGGAGTCCCCCGAGGAGCGGGCTCTGTGGAAGGACCTCACGGAGCCCGACCGGTTCATCGGCGCCTGGGACGGCGACGAGTGCGTGGGCACGGCCGGGGCCTTCAGCTTCCGGGTCACCGTCCCGGGCGGCGCCGCCGTGAAGGCGGGCGGCGTCACGATGGTGAGCGTCGCCTCGACGCACCGCAGGCGCGGGGTGCTGACCTCCATGATGCGGCGCCAGCTGGACGACGTACGGTCCTGGGGCGAGCCCCTCGCCGTACTCACCGCGTCCGAGCCGGTCATCTACGGCCGGTTCGGCTACGGCGTCGCGACCCAGCAGCTGCGCGCCGAGATCGACACGTCCCGGGTGCGGCTGACGGTGCCGGCGGGCACGGACGACGTACGGCTGCGGCTCGTGGAGCCGGGCGCCGAGGCCGTACTTGCCGCGTGCGAGGCCGTATACGCGCGGAAGGTGGCGGCCCGGCCCGGGATGCTGGAGCGGCGGCCCGGCTGGGAGCGGCTGCCGGTGCTCGATCCGGAGAGCGACCGGAAGGGCGCGTCGGCGCTGCAGTGCCTGCTCGCGGAGCGGGACGGCGAAGTGGTGGGCTACGCCCGGTACTTCAACAAGCAGGAGTGGGACGCGGCCGGCCCCAAGGGCACGATCGAGCTGCGCGACCTGGAGGCGCTCGACCCGGCGGCGTACGCGGCGCTGTGGCGGCTGCTCTTCGACATCGACCTGACGTCGACGATCACGACGTACAACCGGCCCGTGGACGATGCCTTCCAGCATCTCGTCACCGACGTCCGGCGGTGCACGATCGGGGTCCGGGACTCGCTCCACCTGCGGCTCGTCGATGTCGGCGCGGCGTTGGAGGCGCGGACGTACCAGACGCCCCTGGACGTCGTGTTCGAGATCGAAGACGCCTTCTGCCCCTGGAACGAGGGGCGTTGGCGGCTCACCGGTGACGCCAAGGGCGCGTCCTGTGAGCGGACCGCCGACGCGGCCGATCTCGCGCTGTCCGTACGGGAGTTGGGGGCGGCCTATCTCGGTGGCGCCTCGCTCGTCTCGCTCGCCGAGGCGGGACGGGTGCGGGAGCTCCACCAGGGCGCGCTCGCGGAGGCCTCGCTCGGCTTCTCCTCGATCGTGGCGCCCTGGCTTCCGCACGGGTTCTAGCCGGGCTTCCGGCGCCGGCCTCAGCTACCGGTGCCTCAGCTCCGGCGCCGGCTTCGGCTCAGGCCTGCTGGCAGGCCGGGCACCAGAAGAGGTTGCGGGCGGCGAGATCGGCGGTGCGGATCTCGCCGCCACAGATGTGGCAGGGCAGGTTGGCCCTGCGGTACACGTAGACCTCGCCGCCGTGGTCGTCCTCGCGGGGCGGGCGGCCCATCACGTCCGGTTCGTGTTCCGGGCGGACGGTGTCGATGCGGTTGTTGCGGACTCCCTCGCGCATCAGCGCGACCAGGTCCGTCCACATCGCGTCCCATTCGGTCCGTGTGATGTCCTTGCCCGTCCGGTACGGGTCGATGCCGTGCCGGAAGAGGACCTCGGCGCGGTAGACGTTGCCCACGCCCGCGATGATCTTCTGGTCCATGAGGAGGGCGGCGATCGTCGTCCGGCTGCGGGAGATCCTGGTGTACGCGCGGGCCGGTTCGGCGTCCTCGCGCAGCGGGTCCGGGCCCAGGCGGTCGTGTATCGCCTGCTTCTCGGCGTCCGTGATCAGGGTGCAGGTGGTGGGGCCGCGGAGGTCCACGTACGCGGTGTCGTTCGCGAGTCTGAGGCGGATCGTGTCCGTGCGGGGGGCTCCGCCGGTTGGGCCGGAGGTCGGCTGGCCGGGGTTCGCCTCGCCGGAGGGCGGCTCGCCGAAGGTGACCTTGCCGAAGAGGCCGAGGTGGATGTGGATCCAGTCCTCGTTCTCGAAGCGGAGGAAGAGGTGTTTGCCGTGGGCTTCCGCGGCGGTGAGTGCCGTGCCGTTCAGCAGGGCTGCGGCGTCGGTGAACTTGCCCTGGGGGCTGGTGACTTGTGCCTGCCGGCCGCCGAAGTGGGCGAGGTAGTCCTCGGCCAGTCGGTGGATGGTGTGCCCCTCGGGCACGGGGTCCTCCTTTTTCTTCTCCCCAGCCCCGCCCCTTCCCGAAGCTGGGGGCTGCGCCCCCAGACCCCCCTATCGGCCTGAACGGCCTCGTCCTCAAACGCCGGACGGGCTTGGGGGGCCTGGACAAGGCTGGAAGTCGGGGCGCAGCCCCAAGGGGGCCGGAACAAGAGGGCCGGAACGGGGCCTACGCCTGCGGGTGGTGCGCCGGGATCGGCGGCAGCTCGCCCGTCGTCTCGTACACCGACAGCATGTCGATCCGGCGGCTGTGGCGCTCGTCGCCGGAGAACGGGGTGCCGAGGAAGGTCTCGACGAACTTGGTCGCCTCCTCCTCGGAGTGCATACGGGCGCCGACCGCGACGACGTTGGCGTCGTTGTGCTGACGTCCGAGCGCGGCGGTCTCCTCGCTCCACGCGAGCGCGGCCCGCACCCCGTCGACCTTGTTCGCGGCGATCTGCTCCCCGTTGCCGGAGCCGCCGATCACGATGCCCAGGGTCCCGGGGTCGGCCGCCGTGCGCTCCGCGGCGCGCAGGCAGAACGGCGGGTAGTCGTCCTGGGCGTCATAGATGAGGGGTCCGCAGTCGACGGGCTCGTGCCCGGCGGCCTTGAGCCACTCGACGAGGTGGTTCTTGAGTTCGAAACCGGCATGATCGGAGCCGAGGTACACGCGCATGGTCCGAGTGTGACATGGCTGTTTCGGATCGGCGCCGTCGGGGCGGGCGCACGAAACGTGTTGGGGCGATTGCCCGAAAAGTGTGAGCAACACTACAGATCCTCAAGAAAACCTCAAGTAACAATCCGGATTCAAAGGTTCAACAATTGATTCGCCTGGGATTCACTGGACCGACTTGTGCGCCTCGTGGGTACCGCCCGCCCCCACACTCCCCAACTCCCCACGCGGTCCCCCCACCGTCCCCGGCGAAAAGGAACCCCTCCTATGACCTCGCAGCCGACCCTGTCGAAGGCCGGAAGCGGCCCCGAAGGCCCTGGAGAACCCGGAAAACCCGGAGAGCCCGGCGAAGGCCTCCAGGCCGGGCTCAAGAACCGTCACCTCTCGATGATCGCCATCGGCGGTGTCATCGGCGCCGGCCTCTTCGTCGGCTCCAGCTCCGGCATCGCCACCGCGGGCCCGGGCATCCTCCTGTCGTACGCCCTCGTCGGCACGATGGTCGTCCTCGTGATGCGGATGCTCGGCGAGATGTCCGCCGCCAACCCGACCTCGGGGTCCTTCTCGGCGCACGCGGACCGCGCGCTCGGCCGCTGGGCCGGGTTCTCGATCGGCTGGCTGTACTGGTTCTTCTGGGTCGTCGTGCTGGCGATCGAGGCGACCGCCGGTGCGGTGATCCTGGAGAGCTGGGTGCCGGCCGTCCCGCAGTGGGGCTGGGCACTCATCGTGATGGTCGTGCTCACCGCGACGAACCTCGGCTCGGTCGGCTCGTACGGTGAGTTCGAGTTCTGGTTCGCCGGTATCAAGGTCGTCGCGATCGGCGCGTTCATCGTCATCGGCGGGCTCGCGGTCTTCGGCGTACTGCCGGGTGTCGACAGCGACAGCGCCGGGCTCGGGAATCTCACGGATCACGGCGGCTTCCTGCCCAACGGGCCCGGCGCCATCCTCACCGGCATCCTGCTCGTCGTCTTCTCCTTCATGGGCAGCGAGATCGCCACCCTCGCGGCGGGCGAGTCCGAGGACCCGCAGCGCGCGGTCACCAAGTCCACCAACAGCGTCATCTGGCGGATCGGCGTCTTCTACCTCGGCTCGATCTTCGTCGTCGTCACACTGATCCCCTGGGACAGTCCGGCGATCCAGAAGGACGGCTCGTACGTCGCCGCCCTCAACTCGCTCGGCATCGCGAACGCCGGCGAGATCATGAAGTTCATCGTGCTGACGTCCGTACTGTCCTGTCTCAACTCCGGCCTCTACACGGCCTCCCGCATGGCGTTCTCGCTCGGTCGGCGCGGGGACGCGCCGAAGTCCTTCGGGCGCACCAACAGCCGCGGTGTCCCGATGACGGCGATCATCGCGTCGGTTGTCTTCGGCTTCGTCGCGGTGTTCTTCAACTACGAGTTCCCCGACTCGGTCTTCCTCTTCCTGGTCAACTCCTCCGGTGCCGTCGCCCTGTTCGTCTGGCTCGTCATCTGTGTCTCGCAGCTGCGGATGCGGAAGATCATCGAGCGCGAGTCGCCGGAGAAGCTGGTCGTGCGGATGTGGCTGTACCCGTATCTGACGTACGCGACGATCGCGGTGATCCTCTTCGTACTCGGCTACATGCTCACCGACACCGAGCACGACGGCCGCGAGACCGTGCTGCTCTCGCTCCTGGTGGCGGCGATCGTCGTCGGCATCGCGCTGGTGATGGAGAAGATGCGGCGCGGCAAGGCCAAGGAGGAGGAGCGGGCGGAGGACGCGAAGGTCTGACCCTCGCTTCTCGCCCCCTACTTGCGATTCCCCCTTCGTACGACTTCGTACGACGCCTCCGCGGGCCTCACCGCGGAGGCGTCGTCGCGTCTCCGTCCACCGTTCCCGTTCCCGTTCCCGTTCCCGGCGCTCACAGTGGTGTGAAGCTGTCCCTGACCCGCTCGTAGACCGGGAGCGCGCGGTCCTCGATGTCCGGCTCGTACCAGGTGCTGATCTGGTACGACTTCCCTCCGGTGTTGAAGCCGAGCAGCCGGACGTGCCAGGGCAGTCCTCGGGCCGTGACCTCGTACTCCCAGACGACCGCGGGCGAACCCCGGAACGTGGTCTCCGCCAGCCGGATCCGCCGGTAGCCCAGACCCTTGCTGGTGTCGTTCTCCGTCTTCTCCCACTGCGCCATCAGGTCTCCACGGGCCAGGGTCGCGTTGCCCGCGATCTCCTGCTTGCCGTCCGGCGCCGTGTAGTGCACCTTGGCGGCGGAGTGCACGTTCCGGTCCCAGCCCTCGGGCGGGACCCACCTGAACACCCCGGCCTCCTTACGGGTCCCCGCCGGGAAGCTGGGCGGGCGTGACGTGCCCGCGACCGTGGGCGAAGGGGACGGCACACCGGACGAGGCGGACGGCGACGACGAGGAGGCGGGAGACGCCTTGTCCTTGTCGTCGGGCGATCCGCCGATCGCCGGGACGACGAACGCGGCGACCACCCCGGCGACGACCACACCCGCGGCGGCCACGACGCCCATACGGCGTCGGCTCCGACGCGGGTCGGACGGCTCGGCGGGGCCCAGCAGTTCGCCCGGCGGCATCGGAACGGCCGGGGATTCCGACAGCTCCGGCCGTTCGGTCGGCTCCGGTCGCTCCAGTTGAATCCCGGACGCGTGGAAGGCGTGCCCGGGTGTCGCGCCCGCGGACGGGATCTCGGGGGTGCCGCCGGGCGGGGCTTCGGAGGACGCGTTCTCGACGTCGGGGGGCGGCGGTTCGGGTGCGGGTCCCTCCGGGGGCGGAGCCGGAGCGGAGATCGGGGCTGGGACGGGGGTCGGGGCTGGGACGGGGGTCGGGCTCGGGGTCCGGGATTGTTGCGATGCCGGGTCGGAGGACGCGGGGAGCGGCCCGGCGGGGGCCGCTGTCTCTTCGGACGCGGGTGCGTTCCTCAGCGTCGGTGTCCGTTTCGGTGGGGGCGGAACCGCGTCCTCCACGGGTGCCGGCCGACTTGGGGTGCCCTCGCCCGCGGGGGGACCGGCGTGCGGCACCCCGGGCTCCGGTTCCGACTCGGATCCCGGTCCCGGTCCCGGTGCCAGATTCAGTCCTGGTCCCAGATCCGGTCCGGGTTCCGGTCCCGGACCCGGCTCCGGTTCCGTCGGCGCCGTTTCCGCCCTGGTAGGTCCCGCCGCCACCGGGCCCAACGCCTCGGCCAGTTCCTCCAGTCCGGGTCGGCGCGCCGGGTCCTTGTCCAGCAGCGCGGCCAGCACGTCCCGCAGCTCACCCGCCGCCGCGGACGGAATCTCCGGCTCCTCGTAGAGCACCGCGTGCAGCGTCGCCAGGGTCGTCGAGCGGGAGAAGGGGGACCGGCCGCCGAGCGCGGTGCAGAGGGTCGCGCCCAGGGACCAGAGGTCGGACGGCGGTCCCTGCGGGCGGCCGGAGACCCGCTCGGGCGCCATGAAGTCGGGCGATCCGACGATCATCCCGGCCATGGTGAGGGCTTCCGTGTCCTGGATCGCGGCGATGCCGAAGTCGGTGAGTACGATCCGGCCCGCGCGCCGCTCGACCAGGACGTTGCCCGGCTTGATGTCCCGGTGCAGGACGCCTCCCGCATGGACCTGGGCCAGCGCCGCCACCAGTTCGAGGCCGATCCGCGCCGTGTCACGCGGGCTCAGCGGCCCGTCGTCCGTCACGACCCGTTCGAGGGAGCGGCCGTCGACGAACTCCATGACGATCCACAGCCGCTCGCCCTGGTCCACCACGTCGTACACGCGCACGACGTTGGGATGGTCTATCCGCGCCGTGGCCCTGGCCTCGCGCAGGGTCCTCTCCCGGCGGGTGCGGGTGTCCTCGGGGTCCAGGCCGTCGATCCGCATTTCCTTGACGGCCACCTGCCGGTCGAGCGTTTCGTCGGTGGCCCGCCACACCCGCCCCATTCCTCCCTGCCCGATGCTCTCGACCAGCCGGTAACGGCCGGTCACCAGCAATCCCGGAATACCGCCCCTTGTTATTCCCGGCACGCCCATGTCCCCCCTTCAACAACCGTCACAGACGTAACGCAAAGAAGCACAATGGTCACACTTCGCGCCGCACCAGCATAGTGCGGAGAAATCTTGTGGTACCTCTTCAAGTACTGCGAATTCAGGCGCAGTCAGGGGGATCCAAGGGGGACGAACATGAGTTCTCGTCGTATGAGGACCATCGCGGGATCGCTGCTCACAGCATCTTTCTCGGCGGTGATGATCTTTTCCTTCTCCGCCGGTGCGGACGAGGGGCCGATGAGTGACGAGGGGGGAAAGGTTATTGACGAGGCACCGGCAGACGTAAAGCTGACGACACTGCTGCCGGAGAAGATCTCGGTCGACAACAGTTCTCAGAAAACGGCGATTACCGCCACGGTAAAGAACGGGGGAAGCAAGGACAGCGGCGAAATCCGACTGCTTGTGGTCGGTTTTGAAGGTCTCACGGTCAAGGGTGTAGAAGGCTGCTCAGAAATCGCCAAAAAGGACCTCCCCGAGGGGTCGAACAGTGGTTTCGCCTGCGCCATCGACAACCTGGCGGCCGGCAAGTCGAAGTCGTACGACGTCGACGCGACCTTCGACCTGAAGAAGAAGGGCAGGATCTGCCTGCCCGTCCAGGACGCCGAGGGCACGAAGACGTTCTGGCAGCAGGGCCCGGTCCCGTTCGGCGCGAACAACCCGTCGCCGAACGCCCCGGCCACCCCGCTGCTGCTCGGCACCGACAACAGTCCGGTCACCCCGGGCAGTGACGAACTGCCCAGGACCGGTCCGGTGCGCGACGTCCTGCCCCTCGGTGCGGCCGGCGCGGCCCTGCTCACCGCGGGCGCGGCGGGCCTGTGGTGGACGAGGCAGCGGAGTCAGTCGTAACGCTCGCGCTCGTACGGCGCCTCCGCGGACTCATCGCGGAGGCGCCGTCGTGTCCGTGGCGGACGGCGAAGGGGCGGGCGAGGACGGCGGGGGCGAGGAGGCCGGGCGCGAGGTGCCCGCGACCGTCGGAGGCCGGGTGGTGTCGGGCAGGCGGGTCTCGCCGCCGGGGTCGATGACCGTCACGATCATGACGGCGGCGACGGCCGCGGCCGCGATCAGCACGAGGGCGGTGAGGAGCCGGGGGCGCCAGTCGCCGGGCGGCTCACCGGGCGACGCGTCGGGGGGCTTTTCCGGTGGCAGCGGCGCCACCGCCAGGGGTGTCAGATACGCGATGATCTCGTCCACGCCCGGCCGGGTCGCCGGGTCCTTGGCCAGCAGCCTGCGCAGCAGTGGGGTCAACGGGCAGTCGCCGCCGGGCAGTTCGGGCTCCTCGTAAACGATCGCGAGCAGTGTCTCGGCGGTGGAGCCGCGGGCGAACGGGGAGCGGCCGGTCAGGGCCGTGCAGAGCGTGGCGCCGAGCGCCCAGAAGTCGGCGGGCGGGCCCGTCGGGCGACCGGTGGCGCGCTCCGGAGGGATGTATTCCGGAGAGCCGATGAGGACGCCGGAACGGGTCAGGGAGCGGCCGTCCTGGAGGGCGGCGATCCCGAAGTCGGTGAGGACGACACGGCCGGCCGGCGTGAGCAGGACGTTGCCGGGCTTGACGTCGCGGTGCAACACTCCCGCGGTGTGCACCCGGCGCAGCGCGTCGGCGAGCGCGAGCCCCATGCGTGCCGTCTCGGCCACTCCCAGCGGGCCGTCGTCGTGGACGACCCGTTCCAGCGAGGGCGCGTCGACGAACTCCATGACGATCCAGAGCCGGTCGCCCTCCTCGGCCACGTCGTAGATGCGCACGACATTGGGGTGGTCGATGCGCGCGCCGGCCAGCGCCTCGCGCAGCGCTCGCTCGCGCCGGGTGCGCGGGTCCTCCGCGTCCGGGTCGCCGTCGAGCCGCAGTTCCTTGACCGCGACGGCACGGTCGAGCATCTCGTCACGCGCGCGCCACACGCGCCCCATTCCGCCCTGCCCGACGGTCTCCGCAAGGCGGTAGCGATCCGCGATCCGCATGCGGGTACACCTCCAACCTCTCTCCATGACAACACAGTTCGCGGCGGTCGGAGAAAGGAGAAACGGGAGGAAACGGTGGTGACGGCTGGGGAGACAGCGGAGGAGCAAGCGGCTCGGAAATGTTGACGGCGGGTGTCAGGTAATCCGGCCAGCATGGCCCTCGTACCGACGCGTATCGATGTACCGGGATCCACCGAGATCTACAGAGATCCACCGAGGAGGAGACTCCCGTGAGCCTGCAGGACTTCATCCATCACGACCGTCTCGTCCTCGTGCCCGGCGAGCCCGGGTACGAGGAGGAACTCGCCGGTTTCCAGACCGGGTTCGCTCAACGTCCCGACGTCGTCTTCGCGGCACGCTCGACCGACGACGTGGCCGCGGCGGTCGCGTACGCCGCCGGGGAAGGGCTGCCGGTCGGCGTCCAGGCCACCGGACACGGGCTGCCGGGGGCCTCGGCGGGCGGCGTGCTGATCACGACGAAGCGCATGGACGGGGTGACGGTCGACGCCGGGGCGCGCACCGTCCGCGTCCAGGCGGGCGTCCGCTGGGGGCAGGTCGTCGCGGCGGCCGAACCGTACGGGCTCGCCCCGCTGAACGGATCCGCGCCGAGCGTGGGCGCCGTCGCGTACACGCTGGGCGGCGGACTCGGCATCCTGGCAAGGGAGTTCGGGTACGCGGCCGACCACGTCCGCTCCCTCGACGTCGTCACGGCGGACGGCCTGCTCCGGCATGTGACGCCCGACTCCGAGGACGCCGAGCTCTTCTGGGGCCTGCTCGGCGGCGGCGCGAACCTCGGCGTGGTGACCGAGCTGGAGATCGGCCTCGTACCGGTGGCGCGGCTGTACGGGGGTTCGCTCGCCTTCGACGGACGCGAGGTGGACCCGGCGGCGGCCCTGCGTGCGTACGAGCGCTGGACGGCGACCGTCCCGGACGGCCTGACCTCGTCGTTCGCGGCCGTGCCCTACCCCGACATCCCGGCGCTGCCGCCCCACCTGCGCGGGCGGTACGTCATCTCCGTACGGGTCGCTTACACCGGTTCCGGTGCCGACGGCGAGCGGCTCGTCGCCCCGCTGCGCGGGATCGGGCCGGTGCTCGCCGACTCCCTGCGCGAGATGCCGTACGCCGAGAGCCACACCATCCACTCCGACCCGGACTTCCCGCACGCGTACTACGGGGACAGCGCGGTGCTGAGCGGGCTGGATGCCGGGGCGGCGGGCGAACTCCTCGCGCTGACCGGGCCGGACGCGCCCTCGATGTACGTCGTCCAGATCAACCACCTGGGCGGCGCACTGGCCGGGGAGCGGCCGAACGCGGTGCCGCACCGCGAGGGACGTTTCCTCGTACGGGTTCTCGGCGGCGTCGACGACCCGGCACGGGAGCGGCTGCACCGGGCCCTCGCGGCGGTGGAGCCGTGGACGATCGGGCGGGCGCTGAACTTCGCGTACGGCGCGGGTGACCGTACGGCGGAGGGCCTGTACGACGCCGGAACGCGGAAGAGGCTCGCCGGACTGAAGTCGGTGTACGACCCGGCGAACCTCTTCCGCGGGAACCGCGGAAACCACTGGAACCGCGAGAACTCCGACGTGGCTGACAGCTCGGTCAGCTCTCGCGCTTGACGAACTTCCAGGCGGTCGGCAGCACGCCCATCGCCAGGGCCGCCTTCAGTGCGTCGCCGAGGAGGAACGGGGTGAGGCCGGCCGCGATCGCCGCGGTGAGCGACATGTCGGCGGCGAAGGCGAGGTACGGGACGCCGATCGCGTAGATGATCGTCTCGCCGATCAGCATCGCGCCCGCCATGCGCCACACCGAGCGGTCGGCGCCGCGGCGGGCCAGGGCGCCCACGACGGTGGCGGCGAGCAGCATGCCGAGGACGTAGCCGAAGGACACGGTGGCACCGGCCTGGCCTTCGGCGAACCACGGGACGCCGGCCAGGCCGAGCAGCGCGTACATGGCGAGGGCGGAGAGGCCCCGGCCGGCGCCGAGTGCGGTGCCGACGAGGAGGGCCGCGAAGGTCTGGCCGGTCACCGGCACCGGGGAGCCCGGTACGGGCACCGCGATCTGGGCCGCGAGCCCGGTGAGCGCGGCGCCGCCCGCCACGAGCGCGATGTCCCGGACGCGGGAGGCGGGGAGCAGGTCGGCGATGACCTGGCCGGGGCGGGATGCCGTAGCGGCAGCGGTACTCATGGGGACTCCGCGGGTGAGGGCAGATGGGGACATGGCGACGCTATCCCAGCGCCCTCGGGGCGATCACCGTCAGCGCTCGACAAAGGGTGGATCGGGCGCTTGGTGGACCTCTGACAAAGAGTGCCGTGTACACACGTGTGGGCGTGATGCTGGTCACTGAGGGACCTGCACGAGGGCCTTCTTGTTGCTAGCATGTAGTTGCAAGTAATGTGCAATAAGAGGTCGGAGGGGACCCCGCCATGCCCGTGTACACGCTCCCTGAGCTGCCGTACGACTACTCCGCGCTTGCCCCCGTGATCAGCCCCGAGATCATCGAGCTGCACCACGACAAGCACCACGCGGCGTATGTGAAGGGGGCGAACGACACCCTGGAGCAGCTCGCGGAGGCGCGCGACAAGGAGACGTGGGGATCGGTCAACGGCCTGGAGAAGAACCTGGCCTTCCACCTCTCCGGCCACATCCTGCACAGCATCTACTGGCACAACATGACGGGCGAGGGCGGCGGCGAACCACTCGCCGCGGACGGGGTCGGCGAGCTGGCCGACGCGATCGCCGAGTCCTTCGGTTCCTTCGCCGGGTTCAAGGCCCAGCTGACCAAGGCCTCCGCGACGACCCAGGGTTCCGGCTGGGGCGTCCTCGCGTTCGAGCCGCTCAGTGGCCGGCTGGTCGTCGAGCAGATCTACGACCACCAGGGCAACGTCGGGCAGGGCTCGACCCCGATCCTGGTCTTCGACGCCTGGGAGCACGCCTTCTACCTCCAGTACCGGAACCAGAAGGTCGACTTCATCGAGGCGATGTGGCAGGTCGTCAACTGGCAGGACGTGGCACGGCGTTACGCGGCCGCGAAGTCCCGTCCGGATGTGCTGCTGCTCGCCCCCTGAATGCACTTCCAGAGCCCCTGAGCCCTGGAGCCCTGGAGCCCCTGAGCTCCTGAGCTCCTGAGCTCCTGAATCGTCCTGCCTCGTGATCGTCTTCTCACCTTTCACGCGGGCGGGCGGATGAAGAGGAAGGCCCCCGCGAGGACGTGACTCGCGGGGGCTTTCCCCAGTGCCGGGGTCCACCGGTCGGTGGACCCCAAGTTCAACCGACCACCTCTGTCTCGCGACTGCCCAGCTCAGCAAGGCTTCTGGGCATGAACTCATTCACTGTGCGGACGGCTCGCTGGAGTGCTCGGCACCCCTGGCGGGCCATCATCGGATGGCTCGTGTTCGTGGTGCTCTGCCTGGGCGTCGGCAGCGCCGTCGGACTCAACGAGGCGAAGACCGCCGACTACCGGGTCGGCGAGGCGGGCCGGGCGGAGGCCATGGCCGCCGAGGGCCAACTGGAACGCAGGTCCACCGAGCAGGTGCTGATCTCCGCCCGGTCCGGCGCCCTGGACCTGGACGTCGCCGAGGCGGCCGCGAAGGATCTCACCGCCCGCCTGGCACGACTGCCCGAGGTCGAGCGCGTGGCCGACCCGCTGCTGTCCGAGGACGGCCGGATCCTCATGGTCGAGGCGGCCCTGAAGGGCGAGGAGCGGGACGCGAAGGACAAGGTCGACGCGCTGCTCGCGCAGACCGACGCCGTGGAGAAGGCGAACCCCGGGCTGCTCCTGGAGGAGACCGGAAGTCCCTCCATCAGCAAGGGAGTCGACAAGCAGCGCGGCGAGGACCTGGCGCTCTCCGAGGCGATCACCCTGCCGGTCACGCTGATCACGCTGCTGATCGTGTTCGGTTCGGTGACCATGGCCGGGGTGCCGCTGCTGCTCGCACTGTCGTCGATCGCGGCGGCCGTCGGACTCTCGATGGTGGTCTCGCACCTCTCCCCCGACACCGGGATCGGCACCAACATCATCCTGATGATCGGCCTCGCGGTCGGCGTCGACTACACACTCTTCTACCTCAAGCGCGAACGGGAGGAACGGGCGCGCTCAGGCGGCAAGTTGAGCTCCGAGGCGCTGGTGGAACTGGCCGCGGCGACCTCGGGCCGGGCGGTCGTGGTCTCCGGGCTCGCGGTCGTGGTGTCCACGGCGACGCTGTTCCTGGCCGCCGACGTGATCTTCTCCTCGCTGGCCACCGGCACCATCGTGGTCGTCCTGGTGGCGGTACTCAGCTCGCTGACCGTGCTGCCCGCGCTGCTGGTCAAGCTCGGCAAACGGGCCGAACGCAAGGCCCTGCGCCGTGCCGAGCGGGGCAAGCGCGCCCCGCGGGAGATGCGGGGCGAGGGCGGCGGCCGGGTGTGGACGGCGCTGCTGCGGCCCGCGAACCGGCATCCGGTGGCCACCCTGTGCGTCTCGGTCCTCGCCCTGCTCGCGCTCGCCGCACCCCTGGCCGGGCTGAACCTCACGGAGATGAGCCGGGACACGCACTCCCGCGAGATCCCCGCCATGCAGGTGTACGACCGGCTCAACGAGGCCTTCCCCGAACGGCGGGTCACCCACGACATCGTCGTACGCGCCGGGGCCGAGCGCTCGGACGAGGTCACCGCGTCGCTGAAGGAACTGGCCGAACTCGCCCACGCGGACCCGCTGTTCACCGACTCGGAGCTGATCCGGACGTCCGACGACCGCAGGGTCAGCGTCCTCGAACTGAAAGTGCCGCATCTCGGCAACTCCGACGAGGCGTACGACTCCCTGGACCATCTGCGGGACGAGTACGTGCCCGCCACCGTCGGCGGGATCGAGGGCGCCGTGTACGGCGTGAGCGGTGACGTCGCCCGCTACAGCGACTATCCGGCCCACCAGAACAGCAAACTGCCCCTGGTTCTCGGCGCGTTGCTTCTGGTGACCTTCGGGATGACCCTGTACGCCTTCCGTTCGGTGGTGCTCGGCCTGCTCGGTGTCGTACTGAACCTGCTGTCCGCGGCGGCCGCACTCGGACTGCTCGTCCTCGTCTTCCAGGGGACCTGGGCCGAAGGGCTGCTGAACTTCGACTCGACCGGGTCGATCGGATCGCGCGTACCGCTGTTCCTGTTCGTGATCCTTTTCGGGCTCTCGATGGACTACCAGGTGTTCGTGGTGAGCCGGATCCAGGAGGCCGTACACGACGGCGTGCCGACGCGGCAGGCGGTGTCGGCCGGGATCCGCAGCTCGGCGAGTGTGGTGACCAGCGCGGCCGTGGTGATGATGACGGTCTTCGCCAGCTTCGTCTTCCTGCACATCATCGAGATGAAGCAGATCGGCTTCGTCCTCGCGGCGGCCGTGCTGCTCGACGCCTTCATCATCCGGATCATGATCCTGCCGGCGGCGATGCTGCTGCTCGGCGAGGCGAGCTGGTGGCCCTCGCACGGGGTGCGGCGGCGGCCGGAGCCCTCTCGCCGGGAGGACGCCAAGTCGCCGACGGCCGACGTACGTTGAAGGACATGACCATTCCCGCCGGGCAGGCAGCCGACCCCTTCTGGACCACCACGCTGCGCCGCTGGAGCACGGTGTGCTGGGTGCTCTTCGCCGGAATGGCGATCGGGCTGGCCGCGCTGGACCGGCCCGGCGGGAGCAAGTACTGGGCGCTCGGGGTGCTCGGACTCCTGGCCCTCTGCTACGCGGTGGTCGACCGGTTCCCGGACAACCCCGTGCTGCGGCCGCACACCTACCTGACGGTGCTCGTCATCGTGCTCGGCGTGTTCGCCTATCTGCGCGGCTCGTTCGGGACGCTGTTCATGGTGACGCTGCCGCACTTCTGGATGTTCAGCCGTACGCCCCGGGCCTCGCTCCTCTTTCTGGGGCTCGCCACCGGGTCGACGCTGACCGGGAGTTGGCTCCGGCTCGGCTCCTCGACGAAGTTCTACGGTGAGACGCTGGTCCCGGTCGTGATCGTGGTGGCCGTGGGGATGCTGATCGGTCTGTGGGTGCACTCGGTCGTCGCCCAGAGCCATGAACGGGCCCGGCTGATCACCGAGTTGGAGCAGGCACAGTCCGAGCTGTCCGAGGCGCACCAGCGTCAGGGGGCGGCCGATGAGAGGGAGCGGATGGCACGCGACATCCATGACACGCTCGCGCAGGGTTTCGCCTCGATCATCGCGCTCGCGGAGGCGGCCAGGGCGGGCCTGGCCTCCGATCCGGCGCGAAGTGCCCAGCAACTCAGGTCGATCGAGTCCACGGCCCGTGAAAACCTTGCCGAGGCACGGGAGTTGGTCGGGTCGGCCCAGCAGCAGGGGCAGCTGGCGGCCGGTTCGGTGGCGCAGACGCTCCGACGCACTCTGGACCGCTTCGCCGAGGACACCGGGCTCGCGGTCGATGCGGAGCTGGCGGACATCGAGTGCGACCAGCCGACCCGCATCGCGCTGCTGCGCTGCACACAGGAGTCGCTGGCCAATGTGCGCAAGCACGCGCGGGCGTCCACGGTCGGCGTCGTACTGGCCCGGCAGCCGTACGGAGTGGAGCTGGAGATCACGGACGACGGGGCCGGGTTCGTGCCCGGGGAATCGGCGGGCTTCGGGCTCGACGGGATGCGCAAGCGGCTGGCGGAGCTGGGCGGCGAGCTCACGGTGACCAGTTCGGTGGGGGACGGGACGCGGGTGCTGGCGACGATTCCGACGGACGCCACGGAGACCGTGCCGAACTCGGAGAACCCAAAGAACACAGCGAGCACGGAGAACACGGATGCTGCGGAGAGCGAGGTGACGGCATGACCCGCGGGAAGCTGCGCATCGTCGTCGTCGACGACCACACCGTGATGCGGGCCGGCGTCGTGGCCCTGCTGGCCGCCGAGACCGGCATCGAGATCGTCGGCGAGGCGGGTGACGGCCGGGCGGCACTCGAACTCGTCGCGCGGTTCCAGCCCGATGTCGCCCTGGTGGATCTGCGGATGCCGGTGCTGGACGGGGTCGCGACGACGGCGGAGATCGTGGCCGCCCACCCGCGCACCCGGGTGCTGATCCTGACGACGTACGACACCGATGCCGATATCGAGCGCGGGGTCGAGGCGGGGGCGATCGGCTACCTGCTGAAGGACGCCACCCGCGAGCAGCTGGTCGACGCGATCCACTCGGCGTCCCGGGGCGAGACGGTCCTGGCGCCCCGGGTCGCGGAGAAGCTGGTCGCCCGTATGCGCCGCCCCGCCCAGCCTCCGCTCACCGCCCGCGAGGCCGACGTCCTGAACGCCGTCGCCGACGGCCTCACCAACGCCGAGATCGGCACGCGCCTGGTCATCGCCGAGGCCACGGTCAAGACCCACCTGCTGCGCCTGTTCGCCAAGCTGGACGTGAACGACCGGACGAGGGCGGTGGTGGTGGCGATGGAGCGAGGGCTGCTGCGGAGGTCTTCCGGTATGGAGGGCTCCGGGTGAATGGTGGCGGCATGCCGAAGAAGAGCTGCTTCACGTGCAAGAGCCTGGAGGAGGAGCACCGCTTCCTGGCACCCCAGGAAGCGGACTGGCTCAAGAAGCACAAGGACATGAAGAACGTGGACGGGTTCATGGTGTGCGAGGCACCCCTGGACGGCGGGGACAAGCAGTGCCGGAACCTCCGGACCTACTTCAAAGAAAAGCCCTTCAGGGAACCCCTCCGTCTGCCCGACCCGAGCTGAGCCCGCCTCGGCCCCTCTCATCGCTCACCGGGCTCACAGGTTGCTGAAGTCCGGCCCCGCCGTCCGCGTGCGCTTGATCTCGTAGAAACCCGGTACCGAGGCGACGAGCAGCGTGCCGTCCCAGAGCTTGGCGGCTTCCTCGCCCTTGGGGGCCGGGGTGACGACCGGGCCGAAGAAGGCGATCTGCTCGCCGTCGGCGCCGGGGACGGCGATGACGGGCGTGCCGACGTCCTGGCCGACCTTGTCGATGCCCTCCTGGTGGGAGGCGCGCAGCTGGGGCTCGTACGGGGTGTCGTCCCAGTGGTCCATGAGGGACTCGGGCAGGCCGACGTCCTTCAGGGCGGCGGCGACGCTCTCCTTCTCGGGGCCCTCGCCCTGGTTGTGTATGCGGGTGCCGAGCGCGGTGTACAGGTCACCGAGGACCTCGGCGCCGTGCTCCTCCTGGGCCGCGATGACGATCCGGACCGGGCCCCACGCCTTGGTGGCCAGCAGTTCGCGGTACTCCTCGGGCAGCTCGTCGATCTTCGGTTCGTTCAGTACGGCGAGGCTCATGACGTGCCAGCGGACCTCGATGTCCCGGACCTTCTCCACCTCCAGCACCCAGCGCGAGGTCATCCACGCCCAGGGGCACAGGGGGTCGAACCAGAAGTCGACGGGGGTCTTGCCGGCGGTCTGCTCGGACATGGTTCTCCTCGGTGAAAAGTGTCAGGGGCCCTCGGTACTTTCTCCCAGGCCCAACGCAACCGGTCACCCGTGCCATTCCCGGCTGTCCGCTGTCAGGGGCACATGGCAGGATCGGCCCTGTTCACGCGTACCCATGACGCCCCGAGGGAGTGCCGCCCGTGCCCGGTGAGAATCTGTCCCGCGACGAGGCCCGTGAGCGGGCCGCACTGCTGTCCGTGGAGGGGTACGAGGTGTCCCTGGACCTGCGCTCCGCGGTCGGCGGGACGGACGTCGGGCCGCGGACCTTCCGGTCGGTGACGACCATCCGCTTCCGCTGCGCCGAGCCGGGCGCCGCGAGCTTCGCGGACCTGATCGCGCCGAGCGTCACGGCCCTCTCGCTGAACGGCCGGGATCTCGACCCGGGCGCCGTCTTCGACGGGACACGGATCCTCCTGGAGGACCTCGCCGAGGACAACGAACTCGTCGTGGACGCCCAGTGCGCCTACAGCCGCACCGGCGAGGGCATGCACCGCTTCGTCGACCCGGAGGACGGCGAGGTCTACCTCTACACGCAGTACGAGCCGGCCGACTCCCGCCGCGTCTTCGCCAACTTCGAGCAGCCGGATCTGAAGGCCCCCTTCCGGTTCGAGGTGCGGGCCCCGGAGGGCTGGGTCGTCTGGAGCAACGGCGTCGGTGAACTCGCCGACGGGGTGTGGAAGTTCGCCGAGACCAAGCCGATCTCGACGTACATCACGGCCTTCGTCGCCGGCCCGTACCACTATGTGTCGGACTCGTACGAGCGGGTCTTCGAGGACGGCACACGCCTGGAGATCCCGCTCGGCGCCCTGTGCCGCAAGGGCCTCGCCAAGCACTTCGACTCCGACGACGTCTTCCTGGTCACCAAGCAGGGCCTGGACTTCTTCCACGACCACTTCGACTACCCGTACCCGTTCGGGAAGTACGACCAGGCGTTCGTGCCCGAGTACAACCTCGGGGCGATGGAGAACCCGGGCTGTGTGACCTTCCGCGAGGAGTTCATCTTCCGCGGCCGGGTGACCCAGGCGGCGTACGAGCGGCGGGCGAACGTCATCCTGCACGAGATGGCGCACATGTGGTTCGGCGACCTGGTGACCATGGTGTGGTGGGACGACCTGTGGCTCAAGGAGTCCTTCGCCGACTTCATGGGCACCTTCTCGATGGTCGAGGCGACCCGGTTCACCAACGGCTGGACCACCTTCGCCAACAGCCGCAAGTCATGGGCGTACCGCGCCGACCAGCTGCCCTCCACCCACCCGATCACGGCCGACATCCATGACCTGGAGGACGCCAAGCTCAACTTCGACGGGATCACGTACGCCAAGGGGGCTTCGGTACTGAAGCAGTTGGTGGCGTACGTCGGACGGGACGCGTTCCTGGAGGGCGCGCGCCGCTACTTCAAGCGGAACGCGTACGGGAACACGCGGCTCGGCGACCTGCTGTCGGTCCTGGAGGAGACCAGTGGACGCGACATGGCCACCTGGTCGCGGTCCTGGCTGCAGACGGCGGGCGTCAACTCCCTCACCCCGCAGGTGATTCTGGGCCCCGAGGGGCGCGTCACGGAACTGGCGATCCTCCAGGAGGCGGCCGAATCACATCCCGAACTGCGGCCGCACCGGGTGGCGGTGGGCCTCTACCGGCGCTCCCCCGAGGGCACCGTGGAGCGGTACGCGCGCGCCGAGGTGGACGTCGAGGGCCCGCGCACGGTCGTCGGGGAGCTTGTCGGCGCGGCCGCCCCCGACCTGGTCCTCGTCAACGACGACGACCTCACGTACTGCAAGATCCGCTTCGACGAGGGCTCGTTGGCGACGCTGCGGGA
Source organism: Streptomyces sp. NPDC050704 (assembly GCF_040654355.1). Classification (NCBI taxonomy): domain Bacteria; kingdom Bacillati; phylum Actinomycetota; class Actinomycetes; order Kitasatosporales; family Streptomycetaceae; genus Streptomyces; species Streptomyces sp. NPDC050704. Next base: position 20,420 of record NZ_JBFAHW010000017.1, read on the forward strand.
GGGGCTCGGGGAGATCACCGACCCGCTCGCCCGTGCGCTGTGCTGGTCTGCGCTGTGGAACCTGACCCGCGACGCCCTCATGCCCGCCCGGGACTTCATCGACCTGGTGCTGCGCTTCGCCGGCCGTGAGTCCGACATCGGCGTCCTGCAGATGCTGCACGCCTGGACGAACTCGGCGCTCACCCACTACGCGGCGCCCGGCTGGCGGGCCGAGGGCGGGCCGCTGCTCGCCGAGGGCGCGCTGCGCGAGCTGCGGCTCGCCGAGCCCGGCAGCCAGCACCAGCTGACGTGGGCGCGCTTCTTCGCGGCGGTCGCGTCGGGCGAGGCCGACTTCCAGCTGCTCCAGGAGCTGCTGGACGGCACGGCGAAGATCGACGGTCTTGACGTCGACCAGGAGCTGCGCTGGGCGTTCCTGGAGCCGCTCGCCGTGCACGGCGTCGCCGACGAGGCCGCGCTCGCCGCCGAACTGGCCCGGGACGACACGGCGTCGGGCAAGCGGCACCAGGTGCGGTGCCTGGCCGCGCGGCCCTCCGCCGCGGTCAAGGCGCAGGCGTGGGCGTCCGTGGTCGAGGCGGACTCGCTGTCCAACGCGCTGGTCGAGGCGACGATCGCGGGGTTCGGGCGGCCGTCTCAGCGGGAGTTGACGGCGCCGTACGCCGCGAAGTACTTCGAGGTGATCGAGCGGGTCTGGGAGGAGCGGTCCATTCAGATCGGGATGGACGTGGTGAAGGGGTTGTTCCCGTCTCTGCAGGACTCCTCGGCGACGCTGGACGCGACGGATGCGTGGCTTGCCGCGCGTGGCGCGGCTGCGCCTGCGCTTCGGCGGCTGGTGTTGGAGGCGCGGGATGATTTGGCTCGGAGTTTGCGGGCGCAGGCGTGTGACGGGGCCTCCGGCGGCTGAGCGGGGTTTACGGGATTGCTTGTACGCCAAGTGCGGGTTGGTGGGGGCTGGGCGCGCAGTTCCCCGCGCCCCTAAAGGGGCGCATGGCTCGGCGGGTTGACAAGGCTAGGCGTCGATAACAGTTACGGAATGCAGGTAATCGCGCCGTAACCCCCGGTCGTCCCCATTCGGACCAGGGGGTTTCGGCAGTCGAACGCTTGCACTTTAGGACGGGCTTGTCCGGTTTTGTCGACGGGCGTGTAACAGCGGTTAGGAGGGCGGTCCGGCGCGGGAAACCCCGGGTCATGAACCACAACACCCCGCTCTCCCCCCGCCCCCTCCGCCATCTCTCCGACGTACGGCGGCGGGTGCTGAGCACCGCACAGCTGCGGTCGGACGGTGTGAGCACCGCCGACATCAACGCCCGGTGCCGGCCGGGCGGCGCCTGGCAGCAGATCCTGCCGGGCGTCTACCTGCTCCACCCGGGTCCGCCGACCAGCGAGGAGCGGCTGCACGCGGTTCTCCTGTACGCGGCCCGCTCCCCCGTCACCGAGCCCGCCGTCCCCGCGCAGCCCGGCGCCGGGGAGCCGCACGCCCCGCAGCGGTACGCCGACGCGATGGTCACCGGCCTCGCCGCGCTCGCCCTGCACGGCTTCTCCTCGGCTCCCCCGCTGCTGTCCCTGGACCGCATCGACGTACTCGTGCCGCGGCTGCGCCGGCTGCGTTCGACGGGCTGCGCCCGGATCGTCCGTACGCCGGGCCTGCCGGAGCCCGAGCAGGTCACCGGCATCCCGGTGGCGCCCGTGCCGCGGGCCCTGGCCGACGCGGTCGCCGACCTCGCGGACGCGGGCGTCGTACGCCGGCTGCTCACCGAGGCCGTACGCGGCGGGCACTGCGAACCGGCCGCCGTCGTCAAGGAGTTGACGCAGGCCCGGCTGCTGAGCCGCCCGCACGTCGTGGACGCCGTCGACTCCCTCCTCGCCGAGGGCCGCGCCATCGCCGAGGACCGCCTCTACCGCATGGTCCGCGAACACGGCCTGCCCGCCCCGGTCTGGAACGTGGACCTGCGCCTGCCCGGCGGCCCTCACCTCGGCGGCCTCGACGCCTACTGGCCGGACCACGCGGTCGCGCTCGAACTCGATACGCGTGCCCCCCGCCAGGACGACGACGCGATGTGGTCCGAGTACGCCCGTAAGCGCGAGCACCTGGAGCGGCTCGGCATCACGGTCGTGCACGTCACCCCGAAGAAGCTGCGCGAGGCGATGGAGCAGCAGGCGGCGGTCGTACGTACGGCTCTGATGGCGTCGGGGGACCGCGATCCGGCGGCGTATGTCGTGGTGCTTCCGCGTTAGTGACGATCCCGAGTCAGGGCAGGGTCGGGGCAGGCCCTACCACTGTCTGGGTGAGATCCCTGATGTCCGTGTCTCGCGGCGCGGGTTGACTGCTGATCCGGAACATTTCGGATCAGGACCAAGGGGGAGCACCAATGGCAGACAGCACGCGGTTATCGAGAAGGCGTGGACACGGTCCGGGACCTGGGCTTTCACGACAGCATCCGGCCGTAGTGGTCTCGGCGGTTGCGGTGGCGGCGGCGGTAACCGCCGCCGTGGCCGTGCCTGCCTCAGCCGGAACCGCCCGGCCGGGCGGTTCCCCAGCGGCACACGCGGAAACGCGGGCGGCGCTGGACGCGATCGTGGCGGCCGGGACGCCCGGTGTGCTGGCCCGAGTCACCGAGGGCCGGAGCCGGTGGTCCGGCACGTCGGGCGTGGCGGACCTCGGCACGGGACAGCCGCGCCGGCCGGTCGACCGGTTCCGGATCGGCAGCCTCACCAAGCCGTTCACCGCCACGGTGCTGCTTCAACTCGAAGCGGAGGGAGTCCTCTCGCTCGACGACAGCGTCGAGGACTGGCTGCCCGGAGTCGTGCGGGGTCACGGCAACGACGGCCGGAACATCTCCCTCCGCCAGCTCCTCAATCACACCAGCGGAATCTTCAACTACAACAACGACGCCGGCTTCCTGGCCAAGTTCACCGGGAAGTCGTTCCTCACCCATCGGTACGACGGAGCCACCCCCGAGGAACTGGTGGCGATCGGCCTCTCCCATCCTCCGGTGTTCGCACCGGGCACCGGCTGGTCGTACTCCGACACCAACTACATCCTGGCCGGCCTGGTCATCGAGCGGGCGACGGGGAAGAGTTACGCCTCCCAGGTCACGCGGCGGATCATCAAGCCGCTGAAACTCCGCGCCACCACCGTGCCCGGCAGCTCGGCGGCGGTACCCGGCCCGCACGGACGGCACTACTCCAAGCTCTACGACGACGATCCGGACGCGGCGGTCCACGACGTCACCGAGTTCAACCCCTCCGTGGCCGGAGCGGCGGGGCAGATCGTCTCGACCACCGGCGACCTGAACCGGTTCCTCCGGGCGCTGCTGCGGGGCCGGCTGCTTCCCGACGAGCAGCTGGAGGAGATGCTGACGGGCGTTCCCATCGGTGAGGAGGAGGGGTTCCCCGGACGAGCCGATGCCGACGCTGACACCGACGCCGACGAGGGAACCGCCGCCTATGGGCTGGGCCTCCGGTCCGACACGTTGTCGTGCGGGGTGACCGTCTGGGGCCACGGCGGTCAGGTCCCCGGCTCCCTGTCCAGGGCGGCGGCCACCCGTGAGGGCGACCACGTGATCGCCTTCAACAGGAACGGCGACTGGGGAGACCAGGCCCTGGAGGACGCGGTACTGGAAGCGGAGTTCTGCGACCGGTAGGGCCTTCCCTCTACGGGACGAGGACGACCTTGCCCGTCGTCGCCCTGGCCTCCAGGGCGGCGTGGGCGGCCGCCGCGTCCGAGAGCGGGAACGTCTGTACGGCCGGCACAAGCCTGCCCTCGCCGGCCGCTGCCAGCGCCCGGGTCTCGAAGGCCGGCCCGTCCTCCGGTCGGCCGATCAACAGGGTCAGCGCGTCGATCGCGGTGATGCGGCGCTCCTTCAACACCTCGGTGTCGGGCTCGAAGTCCCCCTGCGAGGCGTTGCCGATGGTGATGTACCGGCCGCCGTCGGCGATGAGTTCGAACGCCGCCCTCGCCTTGTCGCCGCCGACCCCGTCGAGCAGGGCGGTGACGGCCCGGCCGCCCAGCTGCTCGGCCACGGCCTTGTGCCATGACGGGACGTTGTAGTCGACTGCGAGGTCCGCGCCGAGTTCGCTCACGGCTGTCACCTTGGCGGGGCCGCCCGCCGCGCCGATCACCTTCGCGCCGAGGTCGCGCGCGTACTGGACGACCAGGCGGCCGATTCCGCCGGCCGCGGAGGTCACCAGCACGACGTCGTCCGAGGTGAGCTCGGCGACATCCAGCAGCTGCAGAGCCGTGGTTCCGGTGACCACCATGGCGACGGCCGCCTCGTACGCGAGTCCGTCGGGGACCCGGTGCACGGACGCCAGATCGGCGACCGCCAGCTCGGCATAGCCGCCGGGTGTGCCGGCGGAGGTCACGACCTGCCGCCCGATCCAGGCGGGGTCGACCCCGGGACCCACGAGATCCACTGTCCCGGCCACCTCGCCGCCGAAGACCGCCGGAAGCTCGGGGAGCGGCGGCAACGTCTCGCTGGCCAGGCCCGACCGCATCATCGTCTCGACCAGGTGCACGCCCGCCGCCCGCACGGCGATGCGCACCTGGCCCGGTCCGGGCACGGGGTCGGCAACGGTTTCGTACCGCAGATTCTCCGCGGGGCCGAAGGTGTGCAGGACGATGGCTCGCATGGCGTACTCCCGAAGTCGTGGTCAACCCGACCCTGAAAAGCCTGCTACCTCAACTTCGCTTGAGGTCAACCGGGCCGACGGCGGGAGTCGTCGCGCTGGTCACCCCAGGAACCCAGCGACGGTCGTCACGAACCGGTCGGTGTCGTCGAGCCAGGGATAGTGGCCCGCCCCCGGCTGGACGACGAGTGTGGCGTCGGGGAACAGGCTCGCGAACTCGGCCGCCGACCGAGGCGGGCTGTTCAGGTCGAACTCTCCGGCGAGCAGCAGGACGGGGGCCTCGCAGGCGGTGAGGGCGGCACGGGTGGTCTCCGGGGTGAAGGCGCCCTCGGCCGCGAAGAGCGTGACGGCTTCCTCGTTGCCGGGCCGGGCGGCCGCGTGGTGCTTCTGCGCCTCCGCGTCCCACCGGCCGCAGAAAAAGGGGGTGATGGCCTCCCAGTCACTGCCCGTGCCCTCGGTGATCGCCTTCAGGGCGGCGAACGCCTGCGGGAACCACGGCTCGCTCCTCCGAAGTCGCGCGAGTTCGCGTCGCGTCTCCCCTGTGATCTCGATACCGACAGCCCGGGTACTGGGGCCGATCAGGGCGAGCCTGCCGAGGTTCTTCGGGTACCTGGCCGCGTACTGCGTCGCGATGTTCGTGCCGGCGGAGTGGGCGAGCAGGTCCATGCGCGGGAGACCGAGGTGTTCGCGGAGCGCCTCGACGTCGTCGACCAGGCGGTCGCAGCGGTAGGACGAGGTGTCGGCGGGAATCGCGGACCGGCCGGTGCCGCGCGGGTCCAGGAGGATCAGCCGGCGGTGGGCGGACAGACCGCCGAGGTCGCCGAGGTAGCGGGAGTCCGTGGGACCTCCCGGGATACAGACGACCGGGTCACCGTCACTGTCGCCGTCGCCGGTCGTGCGATAGGCGAGCCGGGTTCCGTCAGGTGCGAAGAAGAAGGAGGAGGGCATGGCAGGGATCCTGACAGTCATAACCGAGTTATACAACCCGGTTATGATCGAGTGGAGGGTGCCGGGACACCACCAGGTCCCGAGGTATATAACCGAGCTATGCCAGGCGAGCAGGACACACAGCAGACCTCCGGCACGCTGACCGGGGAGCAGGCCGAGCGGATGCTCGCCGAGATGAACGACGTCATCCGCGCGGGCGAGGAGATGCGGAAGCTGCGCGCCGAGATGATCAAACTGTTCGCCGACTTCGGCTGGACCCAGGACAGGATCGCGCAGCTCACCGGCATGAGTCAGCCCGCCGTGTCCAAGCAGGTGACGAAGTACAAGGCGGGCGACCCGGTACCCCCGACGAGTCTCTCCCTCGACCAGCACGACGCACCCTGGCTCGAAGGACGCCTGTGGGGCCTCGCCGAGGAGATCTCCGAGCGCTTCGAGTCCTTCGACGAGACCGCCCGCTGTGCGCGCTACGTCCACGCCGTCGCCCGAGGAAAGAAGCGCTTCACACCCCAGAACGTCGACGAGCTGCGGCGCCTCGTCGAAGAGGACCTGCGCGCGCGCCGAGCGGAGCTGCCCGGCGGCTACCGGGACGCGTACGACGAGATCAGCCGCGGTCTCGACGTCCCCGCGAAGGCCATGACCACGGCCACCACATCGGCACTTGCCTCGCCCTCTGTGCGTCGCGCCCTCGCTCGGCAGATCCAGCGCGACCGGCTGCCCAGGGGCGACGCCTGAGCCACCGCGTACGAAGCCGGACTCACTCGAAGCCGGACTCACTCAGCGGCGACCGCCAGCAAGAGCTGGCTCACCGCCGAGAAACCGCCGCACTTCGCCTCCACCCGGAACAGGCCGGGCCAGGGAAGCCGTACCTCGGCGTGCAGACGACCGTCTCGGCGGATCAGGCGTGGGCGGTCGATCTCCAGGTTTTCGGCGGCATCGAAGACCTGGAGATCGACCGCCACCGGGTTGTCGACCAGGTCGATCTCGATGGGGCACCGCTCGCGCGCGGTCACCACGTCCGGTACGTACAGGCCGAGTTCGGTCGCTCCCAGCGGTGGCGCGAGCGGGCGCTCCGTCAGCACCGAGCGGGTGAACATGACCGCCTCCTCGCTGCGGGCGAGGGCGCCGTGGCTCTGCGGGAGGCAGAAGGGCTGTGCGCTGCCGGCGAGGGCGGTCTCGCGGTACACCGTTCCGTCGCCGCGCCGGTCGAGGCGGGCGTCGCCGTCGGGTACGTACTCGTGCAGTTCCGCGGTGCCGTCCGCCAACGTCAGGCTCTGCGGGGTGCGTTGACCGACGCCTACCAGGGGGCGCAGCTGCGGCAGGGCGTTTCCTTCCGCATCCGCCGCGTTCAGTTTCTCGCGGCGGTCGAGTGACTGCTGGGCCAACTCCCGGTCCCCGCCCAGGAATTCGGCGTCGGCGGCCGTGAAGTGGCGGAACTCGCCGCCGGGTTCCCGTACGCAGCGGTAGCCGGGCAGTAGTTCGTACAGGCCCGGCAGGGTGCGGGCGAGGGTACGCAGGCGACCGTGTGGGCGCGAGGCGTCGCCGCCAGGGCCGAGCAGGCCCGCGGCCTGGACCGAGCCGTGGAACGGGGTGCCCAGGGTGATCAGTGTGCGGACCTCCCGGTCGCCGCCGAGCAGTGTCATGAAGTGGCGCGCGACCAGGCCGCCCATGGAGTGGGCGATCAAGGTGAGCCGGGCGTCGCGGCTGCCGTGCGGGTGGGCGCGCCAGGCCCGCAGGTGGTCGTCGGCCGCCTCGGCCAGCCGGGCGGCGGCGTGCTCGGTCGAGAGTCGCCAGTCGTACGCGAACTCCCGTACCGCGTCGGAGTGGGCGGCGCTGTGCCGGGTGCCCGCGATGAGTCTCGTGTACGGCTCGAAGCCCCGCAGGACAGGGGCGAAGGCGGGGAAGCGCAGGAGCCGGGTCGCGCGGACGCGGCCCGTGCGGCCCTCGCGTTCGTCGTCCGTGACGTGGAGGCTCGTGAGTGGGGTGCCGGACGCCCAGGCCCTGCCGTACCGGCGCAGGTCCGAGCCGCCCCACAGGACACGGCCGGTCGCCGACTCCACGAGTTCGCTGCCCATGAGCCCGGGCAGGACGAGGATCGCGTCACGTTCTCCTGCTCCTGTCGCCGCTGCTCCTGTCGCCACTGCTGCTTTCGCCCCCGTGCGTCGCGATCCACGTGCGCAGCAGGATAGTTGGCCCCATGACTCCGAGTGACTCGAAGCGTCCGAGTCGCCCGGAGCGGGTGAACGCCCTCGGGTGCGCTCACCCGCCCGTGAACCGTGGGCGTTACTTGTCGCAGAACTCCGCCTCGATCACCGCGTCCGTGTCCCCCGACCAGTCCCCGTTGAAGTTGAACGCCAGCGAGTGCCGGCCGTCCTTCGTCGTCACCGCGTCCGAGTTCGAGCCGTGGATGCCGCCGCTGTGACCCCAGACCACGACACCGCAGCTCAGTTTGCGTTCCATGAGGCCGAGGCCGTAACCGGCGTTCGGGATGGCCTCGACCTTGACGGTGGTCTTCATCTCGGTGAGCTGCTTCTCGGGCAGGAGCTTGCCGCGCATGAGGGCCGAGTAGAAGCGGTTCAGGTCGCCGGAGTCGGAGATCATCTCGCCGGCCGAGAAGGCGATCGAGGGATTGAGTTCGGTGACGTCGTACGTCGGTCCGGTGCTGGTCTCGGCGAGCTTGCTGTACGCCCGGCTGCTGGGCCGGGGCACCTTCGGGTCGGTGCCGGGGACGGAGGTGGCGCGCAGGCCGAGGGGCTTGATGATGCGGGCCCGGATCTCGTCGCCGTACGTGTGGCCGGTGGCCTTCTCGATGACGAGTCCGGCCAGTACGTAGTTGGTGTTGGAGTAGTTCCAGGACGTGCCCGGTGCGAAGTCCGGCTTGTGCTTCATGGCGATCTTCACCAGCTGCCCGGGCGGGAGCGTGTCGAAGCGGTTCTTGAAGAAGCCGTCCTTGAGGAAGTAGGTCCGGCCGAAGTCCTCGTCCGAGGTGTAGTCGTAGATGCCGCTGGTGTGGTTGAGGAGTTGGCGGAGCGTGATCCCGCTGCCGTCGTGGCCGTTGCCCCGCACGACCCCGGGAAGCCACTTCTCGACCTTGTCGTCGAGCGAGAGCCTGCCCTCCGCCTCCAGCTGGAGCAGCACCGTCGACACGAACGTCTTGGTGATGCTGCCGACCCGGTAGCGGTCGTGGGCGGAGCGCGGCTGGTCCGTCTTGAGGTTGCCGACGCCCGAAGTGCCCTTCCAGGTCCCGTACTTGTCCTTGGCCTGGCCGGCCACACCGGGGACGCCGTCCTGCACGGCGGCGTCCATCGCCTCCTGGGTCGCGCCGTGGTCTCTGGTGGGTGCGGCGGCGGGGGCGGCGGCCACGGCGGGGGCCGTGAGCGAGGCCGCGGCCAGGGCGGCCGCGGCCGTCAGTGCGAGACGCAGCGTGCGGGATGCAGTCATTTGTTGTCCTGTTCCCTTCAGTCGGTGGTGAACCGAACGGAGGGACACAGAAGCTGTCCGCGGAGGTTGCCTGCGTTGCGCTGGTTGAGCCGGTTTCGGCCCTTCTCGGAGACCGGCCTTTCCCGGAGACCCGCCCTGCCGGTCAGGCCACCCGCCGCTGCCTGCGGCCCGTGAGCAGGCCGGACCCCGCGCCGAGCGCGACGACGCCCATGCCGACGGAGGTCGCGATGCCCTGCGGGTGTAGCGGACTACACCGAGACCGGGACCCGGACCGGGACCGGGACAGCCGACCACACCGGCGCCACACCCAACAGACAGATGGCCGCCCGTCCGCTTGTGCGTTTGTTCGCCTACGCTGATCGCCATGCGGAAGACCTTGCGGCTGGCGGCGCGGGCCACGGCCCAGCTGGTCGTGGCCGCCGGGCTGACCTTCGGCACGTACATCTTCATCACCATCCTGTTGATCGCCGCCACCGCCACCCTCACGGTGATCGGCGCCGGGATGCTGCCCGAGACGGTGCTGCTGGTGCGCCGGGTCGCCGGGGCCAAGCGGCGCATGGTCACGAAGTGGACGGGCCAGGAGATCCCTGAGGCGTATCAGCCCATCGAGGGCACGCTCCGCGAGTCCTTCCGTACGGCGGTCCGCGATCCCGGCACGTTGCGGGACATGCGCTGGATGTTCGCCTACTACGGGTACGGCCTGCTGCCGGTCCTGATGCTGCCGCTGTGGCCGGTCGGCCTGGTCGTCGACGGCGTGTGGTGCGGGCTGCTGCGCCGCGAGGCGGTCGTCCTGCCGCTGATCAGCCGGCTCGCGGACCTCGACGCCAAGTGGTCCACCGCGCTGCTGAAGCCCTCGCCGAAGGCGCTGCTCGCCGTGCGGGTCGAGGAGCTGACCCAGACCCGGGCGGGCGCGATCGCCGCGCACGGCGCCGAGCTGCGCCGGATCGAGCGGGACCTGCACGACGGCACCCAGGCCCGGCTGGTCTCCCTCTCCATGCGGATCGGGCTCGCCCTGCGCGCGTACGAGAAGGACCCGGAGGGCGCGCGCAAACTGCTGGACGACGCGCAGGACCAGGCCCAGGAGGCCCTCGCCGAGCTGCGGCACGTCGTACGCGGCATCCACCCGCCGATCCTCACCGACCGCGGCCTCGCCGGAGCGGTCCGGGCGCTGGCCGCGAGCAGCGGGCTCGACGTCACGGTGACCGTGGACGGCCTGGAGGACGCCGACACCGAGCAGGCCGGGGCGCGGGCTCCGGCGGCCGTCGAGGCGGCCGCGTACTTCGTGGTGGCCGAGTCGCTGACCAACGCCGCCAAGCACAGCGGCTCGGAGCGTGCCGAGGTCCGCCTCGCCTGCCTGGACAGCGGACTGCGGGTGTCCGTACGCGACGAGGGGCGGGGTGGCGCCGACGAGACAGGCGGCTCCGGGCTGCTCGGTATGCGGCGGCGCGCCGCCGCGCTCGACGGGACCCTGACGATGACCAGCCCCGCCGGGGGCCCGACCGTGATTGAAGTGGAGCTGCCGTGCGTGTGGTGATCGCCGAGGACAACGCCCTGCTGAGAGAGGGGCTCGTCCTGCTGCTCACCTCCTCCGGGCATGAGGTGGTGGCCGTCGTGGGGAGTGGTCCCGAGGTGCTGCCCGCGATTGTCGGGCACCGGCCGGACATCGCCGTGCTCGACGTCCGGATGCCGCCCGGTTTCCGCGACGAGGGGCTGCGCGCCGCTCTCGCCGCGCGCAAGGAGATCCCCGGGCTGCCGGTGCTCGTGCTCTCGCAGTACGTCGAGGAGTCGTACGCCGCGGAGCTGCTCGGCGGCGGTGCGGGTGGGGTCGGTTATCTGCTCAAGGACCGGGTGGGGCGGGTCGACGAGTTCCTGGACGCGTTGGAGCGGGTCGCGGCGGGTGGCACGGCGCTTGACCCCGAGGTGGTGTCCGAGCTCCTCGTCCGGCGCCGGGACTCTCCGCTTGATTCGCTCACACCTCGTGAGCGGGAGGTTCTGAAGCTGATGGCCGAGGGGCATGACAACGTGACCATCGCGAAGGTGCTGGTCGTCACGGAGCGGTCGGTCAGCAAGCACATCGGGAACGTGTTTTTGAAGCTGGGGCTGCCGCCGAGTGACAGTGGGCATCGGAGGGTGTTGGCGGTGCTGGCTTACTTGAACAACTCGTAAGTGCCGGGCGGGGGTTGGTGCGTAGGCTGCGGGCCGTCCGTGGCTGGTCGCGCAGTTCCCCGCGCCCCTTACGGGGCTCAGCCCTTCTTCAGGACCAGCTCCGTGTTGCGGTCGCCCGGTTCTCCGCTCAGGTCCGAGCGGGCGCCCGGGGCGTTGAAGGAGAGTTCCCGGTAGAGGGCGGCCAGGCCGGTCTGGGTGAGGTCGGCGAAGTCCGTGCCGTGCGGGGCGCCGGACTCGATGAGCGTGGTGAACAGGGAGACCGTGCCGTCGTGGTTGTCGACGACCTCGATGACCCGAGCGAGCTGCGGGAAGTCGATGTGCGAGGCGGTGGAGACCTCCCAGAAGGAGCGACCGTCGGGGGCCGCGTGCGGGGTGATGTTGTTCTTGTGGCTGTGGCCGTTCACCCAGGCCAGGGTCGAGCGGTGGCTGCCGAGCAGGGCGAGCACCTCGTCGCCGCCGTGCCGCCGCTCGCCGGGGTGGTTCGGGTCCTCGCGGAGGTTGCGCATCGTCTTGCTGGTGTGGTGGCTGAAGACGATGACGTGTTCCTTGTTCTTGTCGGCCGCCCGCAGCGTGCGCTCCAGCCACCTCAGCTGGGCGGTGCCGAGCGAGCCCTCGTAGTGGCCGCCCGGGTCGGTGGTGTCGATGCTGACGCCGAGCAGGTCGTCCGCCATGCGGAAGGTGTAGTACTGGGTCTTCGCCGCGAGGTTGGCCTGCGAGTAGCCGTGCCCGACGGGGCCGGGGCCGGTGTGTGCCGGGTCGAGGTGCGCCCGGAGGTACTCGGCGGAGGTGAAGGGGGCCCGTCCCTCGTCCGGGGTGACCGAACGCATCTGCCGCGCCTGGGACTTGAGCATCTCCTTGAAGGCCGAGCCCTTGGGGTCGCCGCCCTTCTTCACGTTCTTCCAGATGGCGGCGCCCACCGACTCGTCCAGCGTCATCAGCTTCTTGCCGCCGACCGCGAAGTCGGCGAAGAAGGAGTCGCCGGGCGCGTAGCAGCCGCCGGGCAGCGAGTCGTGGTTGCCGACCGTGGAGTACCAGGGCAGGTTCAGGCCGGGGCTGCGCAGTTCACGGATGGCGGCGGCGAGGAAGCCGTCGATGCGCGGGAAACCGACCTGCTTGTCGGCGTCGCGCAGGGCCGCGTCGGGCTGCCAGTACAGCTTGAGGTCGCTGTTCTGGACGCCCTCGTAGCGGCTGGGGTCACCGGAGTTGGGGGTGACGCGGCCGCCGCTCATCACCTTCAGGAACCAGTCCAGCTCCGTCTTGGCGTTGTTGTCCGTGTTGTCGCCGGTGGTCATCACGAAGTGCAGCGGCGAACCGGTGACGGGGGCGCCGCGCAGCGCGTTGACCCGCTCGACGAGCGAGACCGCGCCGGCCACCGACAGGGACTCCTGCGGGCGCCAGGCGCTGGCGGTCTGGGCGCGCAGGTACTCGTAGCGCAGCGGGTGCTGTACGTCGACCAGGTGCAGGTCGGTGAACTGCACGAAGGAGGCGAGCGTGGTGCGCCGCCCCTCGCGCCCCGCCTTGGGCGCGGCCAGCTCGCCGCGGACGACACGCGGCCAGGCGGGCCCGTCGCCGAGCCGCCGGAACCCGGCGCCCGAGCGCGGGGCCGAGACGGTCGAGAGGGTCGTACCGCGGGTGTACGGGGCCAGCGGCGCCGCCGGTGCTCTGCGCGAGACGGCGATCGGCTGCCCCTGAGCGGCGGCGGAGTCGGTGGCGGCCTCGCTGGTACCGGGCCGCAGCGCGAAGCCGATGCCCGCGGAGAGGGACACCGCCCCTGCTGCGGCCAGGAAGGCACGGCGGTCACGAACAGTGGCGGTGGCGACAGAGCGTATGCGCGACATGGCGCGGTCTCCCCGAGTACGAACGCGTCAGCAGTGGTCGCGGGGCGTCCGGACTGCGAACTTCCCGCTCATACTGGATCGTTGGCATTGGGGATGACCTGGGAGTTAACTGGGCGGCAACGGGCAACGCCGATCACCGTACGTGGATCTTGGACTACCCTCCGCGTCCACCGAGCCCTCCCTGAACCGAAGGGAGGCGGTCACTCCACGTTCACTTAGCTGGGTACGGAAGCTAATTCTCGGTGATTCCGGGGGTCTCGGGGAGCTCGGGGACCGCCGCCGTACGGCCCACCGCCGGCCGCTGCCGCCACAGCGTCAGCCCGACGTCGACGAGCCCGACGCGGTCCAGGGCGGGCACCTCGTCGAGGAGGTGCCAAGCCGCCAGGTCGGTGGAGCCGTCGGTCTCGTGGCGCAGTTCGCCGCCGGTGACGCGGACCTCGTAGACGATCCGCAGGCCGTGGAAGTCGGCGGCGCTGCCGAGGCGGCGAGGATAGCCGCGCCGCATGGAGTCGATGCCGAGCAGCGCGACCGGTTCGACCGTGTACCCGGTCTCCTCGTCGACCTCCCGGATCACGGTGTCGTACGGGTCCTCGCCGTGGTCCATGCCGCCGCCGGGCAGCGTCCAGCGCTTGGTGCCGTCCCGCGCCACCCAGCGCGCGAGCAGCATCCGCCCGTCCCGCACGCAGACGGCGTAGGCCGCCACCCTCAACTCCTTGTGCATGCGCCGACGTTACGGCAGAGGCGGGTTCACCGGTGAGTACTCGGGCGGGGACCAGCTCAACGGGCTCGCTCCGGGTGTGTGCACGACGGCCTCGACGGTGAAGCGGACGGTACGGGTGCCGTCGGGGCCGAACTCCGTGCGGGCCGTGCCGGAGAGCTGGAGGGCGGCCCCCGTCTCCCAGTCGAGGAAGAGGAGTCCGGCGCGCGGGTCGGCGGTGAGGTTGCCGAGGGTGAGGAACATGGAGTTTCCGGGATAGTCGCGCCAGCTCAGTTCGGACGGCCCGTCGACGTGCACGAAGCCGGGGTTGCCGCCGCGATGGCTGGCGTCGGCTCCGTGGTCGTGCACGGTGGCGAGGAAGAAGGTGTCGGCGGCGCGGACGAACTCCTGTTGCCCGGCGCCGAGTTCACTGCCGCGCAGTGGTTCGCCCGGGGTGCGCCGGACCGTCTCGTACGACTCTCTCTTCTGCAGGTACTTGGGGCAGTTGGAGAAGACCTGGTCGGCGTCGACCGCCAGGCCGCGGGCGGTGGGCCTGGCCCGGCCGTTGAGGCGCATCCGGCGGCGGGTGCGCGGGTCGAGTGCGATGGTACCGACCGGGGTTTCCGCGACCGCGAGAGCGGCGGCGAGCGGGTCACCCGCGCGCGGCACGCCCGCGACCGATATCTGCCGGGGTCCCGTGGCCCGTACGAACCCGGGTTCGCCGGTGACCAGGGAGGCCCAGACCCGGCCGCTGTCCGGTTCGGCGGCGCCGAGCACGAGCATCGGCTGGAGCTCCAGGAAGGCGGCGGCGACCGGCCGCAGCCCGTCCCCGATGGACCGCCCTACGTGATCGGCGAGTTCGCGCACGCCGACCCGGTCCTGCACGGCCCGTGAGCCGGAGTGGTACGCCACTGTGTCCTCCTGGTAGGCCGTAGGTCGGGTAGGTCGGGCTAGAAGAAGCCGCAGGTCGGGGCTCCGCCGGACGGCGCAAGCGCCCCCTCGGCGCCGCTGGTCGTGTAGATCTCCAGGCGCGTGCCGTCGGGGTCGTGGAAGAAGATGCCGCCGGACGCGGCGCCCTCACCGTGGGCGACGATGCCCTCGTGGGCGAACTCCACGCCGTGGCCGCGCAGGGCCGTCTCGTACGCCCTGACCTGCTCGACCGTGTCGACCTCCAGGGCCAGGTGGTGCAGTCCGGCGCCGGTGGCCGCGTATCCGTGGTCCGCCTGCTGCCACAGCGTGAGCGTGGGGCGGCCGTCCTCGCCGAGGAAGGCGTACCGCCTGCCCTCCTCCTTGCCCTCGCCGATCAGCGTGAGGCCGAGGACGTCCCGGTAGAAGGCGAGCGAGCGGTCGAGATCCGTGACGTTGAGGCCGATGTGGCCGGTGCGCGGTGCGGTGGTGGTCGCGGGTGTGGTTGTGGTCGTCGGCATGGCACTCCCCTTGCGTCAGGCTCATTTGGGCTAACCGTCTAAAATGACTTTAGAGGTTAGAATCGATGGATGCAACCGGTCACGTACTCTTGAACGGTTAGCGATGAAGGGAACCGTCAGATGTCCGTCACCCGGGATCCACGTCCGCTCACCGGGGAACCGCTCTCGCTGGACCTGCTCAACACGCGATGGATGCGGGAGGGGGCCGTCCAGGACCTGCTCGTGGACACCGACGGGCTCGCGGTGTGGCTGGCCGCCAACGGGCTGGACTTCGCGGCCGACGAGGCGACACTGCGCCATGCGCTGACGGCGAGGGATGCCCTGCGGGCCGTCGTGGACGGGCCCCTGGAGTACGGGGCGGATCGCGTCGACGCCGTGCTGGCCCACGGGCGGATCCGGGCGACGCTGACCGCTCAGGGGCCGGGCGAGGAGGCCGAGTTCGGCGACGCGTCCTGGGGGCCGGCCTGGCTCGCGGCCCGTAACTACCTGGAGCTGCTGGACACGGCACCGGACCGCATCCGGCACTGCGCACACGAGTCGTGCATTCTGCACTTCTTCGACATCTCACGGAACGGCACACGCCGCTGGTGCTCGATGGCGGCCTGCGGCAACCGGGCGAAGGCGTCGCGCCACTACGCGCGCACACGCGAAGGCTGAGACCGCCGGGAATATCCTGCTATACGACACCATGACCGAGGTGACGCATGGCGGAATTGCGCCATGTACACATCACATCTTGGCCAACACTCCACAAACATCCGTCACTTGGGGTACAGCTGAGCGGTCATCCGGGTTCACATACCGGACTGACGTGATCGATCCGATCAACAACCCTCATTCCTTTACCTACAAGGATGCTGATGACCCCCAACTCTCAGCGTGCGCCCATCAGCGGCGCGAGACGCGCGGCCCGCATCGCCGTGGCCGCCGGTCTCGTCGCCGCACTCTCCGCGGCCGGGCCGATACCCATGGCCTTCTCCGCGGACGAGCCGGGCACGCCCGCCGACGCCACCGTCAAGTCCGCGAGCGACAAGCTCGGTTCGGCCGACGCCGAGCTCCTCACCAAGGCCAGGGCCGACGGCGACAAGACCGTCACGATGATGATCGCCACCGCCCCGGGGCGGACCGAGCAGGTCGCCGAGCAGCTGGACACCCTCGACGGCGGGCTGGTCGGCAAGACCGACGACAAGCTGGGCTACGTGCGGGCCACCGTCCCCACCGCCCGGGCGGACAAGGCCATCTCGGCGGCGGAGAAGTTGTCCTCCGTCCAGGCGATCGACCTCAAGCAGGAGATCAAGCTGGACGACCCGTCGCCGGGTGGCGCGGGCACCGAGGGCGCCAAGGGCTCTGCGGCGGCGGGCGCGGGATATCCGGCGCCCAGCAAAAAGACGCCGGCCGTGAACCCGTACAACCCGTCCTTCGAGACCGGCGCGGTCTCCTTCGTGGAGGACCACCCGAAGTACGACGGCCGCGGTGTGACCATCGGCATCCTGGACTCCGGTGTCGACATCGCGCACCCGGCGCTGCAGAAGACCACCACCGGTGAGCGCAAGATCGTCGACTGGGTGACGGCCACCGACCCGGTCGCCGACCGGGACGGTACCTGGCTGCAGATGACCCCCTCGGTGACCGGACCGGTGTTCACCGCCGCGGGCCGCACCTGGCAGGCGCCCGCGGGCGGGTTCAAGTTCCGTACGTTCGCGGAGTCGACGACCACCGGCGGCGACATGGCCGGCGACCTGAACCGGGACGGCGACACCACCGACGTGTGGGGCGTCCTCTACGACCCGGCGGCCGGCACGGCCCGGGTCGACCTCGACAACGACGGTGACTTCACCGACAACGAGGCGATGAAGCCGTACAAGGACGGCTTCCAGATCGGCTACTTCGGCACGGACGACCCGAACACGGCGGTCGCCGAGCGGATCCCCTTCGTGATCGAGGTCCGCAAGGACGTCACCTACAACGCCGCCGGCGACAAGGCGGACTACGTCAGCATCGGCGTCATCGAGAGCCGGCACGGCACGCACGTGGCCGGCATCACCGCCGCCAACAGCCTCTTCGGCGGCCGGATGAACGGCGCGGCGCCCGGCGCCAAGCTGGTCTCCTCGCGCGCCTGCACCTGGACCGGCGGCTGCACCAACGTCGCGCTCGCCGAGGGCATGATCGACCTCGTCACCCGGCGCGGCGTCGACATCGTCAACATGTCGATCGGCGGCCTGCCCCCGCTGAACGACGGCAACAACGCCCGCGCGCGGCTCTACACGCGGCTCATCGACGACTACGGCGTCCAGCTGGTGATCTCCGCGGGCAACGAGGGCCCCGGCACGAACACCATCGGCGACCCCGCCCTCGCGGACAAGGTCCTCTCCGTCGGCGCCTCCGTCTCCAAGGAGACCTGGGCCGCCAACTACGGCTCGGTCGTGCAGAAGAAGTACGACATGTTCCCCTTCTCCTCGCGCGGCCCGCGCGAGGACGGCGGCTTCACCCCGAGCATCACCGCTCCGGGCGCGTCCGTGAACACCATCCAGACCTGGGCTCCGGGCGCCCCCTCCCCCGAGGCCGGCTACGCACTGCCGCCCGGCTACGGCATGCTCCAGGGCACCTCGATGTCCTCCCCGCAGGCCGCCGGCGCGAGCGCGCTGCTGCTGTCCGCGGCCGAGCAGCGCAACATCGAGCTCTCCCCGCTCGCCCTGCGCACCGCGCTGACCAGCACCGCGCGCGAGATCAAGGGCAGCCAGGCGCATGAGCAGGGCGCCGGTCTGATGCGTGTCGGACAGGCCTGGGACGCCATCAAGGACGGCGCCACCGCGCACGCCTACGCCGTGAAGGCCCCGGTCGACACGGCGATCGACCAGCTGCTGGTGACTCCGGGCTTCGGCACCGGGCTCTACGACCGCGAGGGCGGCCTCAAGGTCAGGCAGAAGAAGACGTACGACGTGACCATCACCCGTACCTCGGGCCCCGACCGCCCGGTCGAGCACGAGCTGGACTGGAAGTACGGCGACGGCACCTTCCGCCTCCTCGGCGACGACGAGGTCGACCTGCCGCTCAACAAGCCGGTCACCGTCAAGGTCCAGGCCCAGGCGCGGACCGCGGGCGTGCACAGCGCGATCCTGGAGGCCGACGACGAGGACACCGAGGGCGTGGACAAGCAGATCCTCGCCACGGTCGTCGCCTCGCACGAGCTGGCGAAGCCGTCGTACACCTTCTCCACCGCCTCCTCCGTGCAGCGCAACGGCACCAAGTCGTACTTCGTGACGGTGCCCGAGGGCGCGAAGACGCTGGAGGTCTCGCTCGGCGGGCTGAAGGAGAAGAGCCAGACGCGGTTCATCTCCATCCACCCGTACGGCGTCGCCGTCGAGGACAGCTCGACGATCTACTGCTACCCGCACTACTCGGTGCCCACCGACCCCAACACCTGCCGTCCCGACCTGCGGACCTACACCGATCCGCTGCCGGGCGTCTGGGAGATCGAGATCGAGTCGCGGCGCACCTCGCCCGACCTCGACAACCCCTACACGCTGGACGTGTCGGTCCTCGGCACCTCCTTCGACCCGGCCGTGACCACCGTCCCCGAGGCGAAGATCGGCACCCCGATCGCCGCCGAGTGGACCGTGAACAACGCCTTCGCCGCCCTTGAGGGCAAGCTGCGGGGCGGCCCGCTGGGCTCGGCCGTGCTGGACACGCCGGCCATCGGCCACCACGAGATCCAGACCAGGACGGTCGAGGTTCCGGCGGGCGTGGACCGGCTGGACGTCTCCATCGGCGGGACCTCCGACCCGGCTGCCGACCTCGACCTGTTCGTGGTCAAGGACGGCGTGCCGGTCGGCGACTCCGCGGACGGCGACTCGGAGGAGTCGGTCAGCCTGTCCGAGCCCGCCGCCGGTACGTACACGATCCGGATCGAGGGCTTCAACGTGCCGGCCGGTTCGACGACGTACGCCTACCAGGACGTGTACTTCGCGCCCGCACTGGGCTCGGTGAACGTCGACTCCGACGCCACGGTCACCATCGCGAGCGGTGCTTCCGCGAAGGTCTCCGCCGAGGTCCTGGTCCAGGCGGCCGGTCCGGCGGGACGGCAGTTCTTCGGCGAGGTGCGGCTGGTCAACGCCCGTGGCACCGCGGCCGGTCTGGGGAAGGTCGTGATCGAGAAGGTCACGCCGTAACCGGCACGCCGTGACTGTCGCGCGGTGACTTTCACGCAGTAGTTTCGCTGACTTCACCGCGCCGGCTTCACTGCACTCTGAACGGCCTTGGGCGGGCGTCCGGTTGACCGGGCGCCCGCCCTCGGGTTTCGCCGCGGGTTCGTCAGCAGGTGAGCGGACGGGACTCGGACAGCGCCTTGGTGATCCAGGCCCGTTCCTTGGTGATCTCCTTCTCCCCCACGGCCCACAGGTCGGGCGAGGCCCCGTTGCGCGGGATGCCGATCAGCGCGTGGTCGCCCTTGCGCAGCCGCGGGTCGACCGCCACGTCCATCAGGAAGGTGACCTCGTCCTCCCCCTTGGCCGGCTTGTAGTAGCGGTCCACGGTCATGCTGATCCGGTCCTGGTCCGCGCCGGGGACCGGCTCGACACTCTCGACGGTGCCCTCGAAGACGAGCCGCGCACAGGCGACGTAAGACCCGGGTTCGCTGAGTGACGAGTCGCCGCTGTCCGACTCCAACTGCCCACTGCCGCTGTCCGCACTCGCGCCGCTGTCCGAGTCCCCGGTCCCGGCCTGCGAGATCAGCCAGCCCATCCCGCCGATGACCAGTGCCGCGGCCGCCGCCGCGGCGAGGGTGCCGAAGGCCACGGCAAAGGGACGGCGCCGGGGGCGGGGGCGGGGGCGGGCCCGCAGCTGTGGCGCCCGTACGGCGGCGGGTTTTGCCGCACTTCCCGCGCCTCCCGCACTATTCGCACTTCCCAGGCCTCCCGTACTTCCCGCGCCTTCCGCCTGTTCCGCATGTTCCGCCTGTTCCGTGCTCGCTACACCTTCCGTGCTTTCCGTTCGCTCCGGGTCCGCCAGCGTGTTCCCGATGGCCACCAACTGCTCCCTCAGCAGGGCCACGTCCGAGACCGCCGACCGGTGCTCCGCCATGAACTCCGCGTCGTCGCGGGCTCCTTCGGGCAGCGGTTCGTCCGTGATCGCGGCCAGCAGCGCGTCCAACCCTTCGTACTCGGCCACGTCACACCACCTCGTCCTCGTGCAGGCGGGCGCGCAGCGCGCGAACCGCCGTGTGCAGCCTGCTCTTGACGGTGCCCTCCGGGATGCCGAGTTCCTCGGCGATCCCGCGGACCGGCAGGTCGGCGTAGAAGCGCAGGACGAGGATCTGCCGCTGGGCCTCGGGCAACTCGTCCAGGCCCTGGGCCACCGCGAGCGAGAGCACCTTCGAGTCGTCGCCCGAGTCGCCCGCGGTGTGCTCCGCCGGCCGAAGCGAGGCCAGCCGCTCGCCGATCCGCTCCTGCCGCTTCCTGGCCCGGTGCCAGTCCATCGCCAGGTTCGAGGCGACGACCGCCACCCACGCCGACACGTCACGCGGCGCCTCCGCCCCGCTCGCCGCCCGCTCCAGGAGCCGTAGCCGGACCTGCTGCACCCCGTCCGGCAGGTCCGTCTGCGGCACCCCGCCGAGCGCGAGCACGGCGCGCACCCGGCGCTCCTGGGCCGCGTCCAGTGGATCGTCGACCAGATCGCCGGCTGGATCGCCGACCGGATCGCCGGCCCCCTGGGCGCGGCGGGTTTTTCTGCGCAGCACAGCACCCCTCCCCTCGCCGCGTTTTCCCTATGACGCCGGTCCCGCGCGAAACGTTCGACCGGGTCCGAGGAATTTCGAGGAACCGAAACACCGAGAGACCGGGACACCGAGTCGTACGTCACACCGGTCCCGAAACCGGGATCATGCTCGCGCACTGAGCGGGGCGCCGACCAGGCCTCCGGGGCGGCCGGGAACCGGACGAATGCCCGCAACCAGTGCGCCGGATCCGTACAGCTTCCGGTCCTCGGCGGTCGGCGGGCGGATATCTGCAGATCAGGAGGGGTAGGCGCGGGACCGTCGGGGTGCGCGGGTGTCCCGGTGCCGGGTCCCGGGCCGTCCCACTTCGCGGGCAAAGGATTGGACACGCGGGCCCGGGTGAGACGCATGATGGAAACGCTGAGCCAGTAATGAACAGGCAAAAGGAGTCGCTGTGAAGGTAGGAATCGTCGGAGCCACCGGTCAGGTCGGCACGGTCATGCTCAGGATCCTCGCCGAGCGGGACTTCCCGGTGGAGACGCTGCGCCTGTTCGCCTCGGCGCGTTCGGCCGGTTCGACGATCGACTTCAAGGGCACGGCGGTGACGGTGGAGGACGCCTCCACCGCGGACTACACCGGCCTCGACATCGCCCTGTTCTCGGCGGGCGGCGCCACGTCGAAGGCCCTCGCCGAGAAGGTCGCCTCCCAGGGCGCGGTCGTGATCGACAACTCCTCGGCCTGGCGCAAGGACCCCGAGGTTCCGCTGGTCGTCTCGGAGGTCAACCCGCACGCGGTGGCGGACCGGCCCAAGGGGATCATCGCCAACCCGAACTGCACGACGATGGCCGCGATGCCGGTGCTGAAGCCGCTCCACGAGGAGGCAGGTCTCGAGGCGCTGGTCGTCGCCACCTACCAGGCCGTGTCCGGCTCCGGTCTGGCCGGTGTCGCCGAGCTGCACGGCCAGGCGCAGAAGGTGATCGCCGACGCGGACAAGCTGACCCACGACGGTTCGGCGGTCGACTTCCCCGAGCCGCAGGTCTACGAGCGGCCCATCGCCTTCAACGTGCTGCCGCTGGCGGGTTCGATCGTCGACGACGGCCTGAACGAGACCGACGAGGAGCAGAAGCTCCGCAACGAGTCCCGCAAGATCCTGGAGATCCCGGCCCTCAAGGTCTCCGGCACCTGTGTCCGCGTGCCGGTCTTCTCGGGCCACTCGCTCCAGGTCAACGCCCGTTTCGCGCGTCCGCTGAGCGTGCAGCGCGCCACCGAGCTGCTGGCCGGTGCCCCGGGGGTCGTCCTCTCCGACATTCCGACGCCCCTCCAGGCCGCCGGCCAGGACGCGTCCTTCGTCGGCCGCATCCGCACCGACGAGACGGTGGAACACGGCCTCGCCCTCTTCGTCTCCGGCGACAACCTCCGGAAGGGCGCGGCACTGAACGCGATCCAGATCGCGGAGCTTGTAGCAGCGGAACTCAGCTGAGCGGAAGCGGTACAGCGCCCCGAAGGGGCGCGGGGAACTGCGCGACAAGCCCCCACCGGCCCGCAGATCAATACCGCACTACCCGCGGAGCGCCCGGCGTCAGCCGGCCGCCGGGGACTGTGTGGAACGGGCCAGCTTGCTTGTCACGTCCACCGTGTCCTTGGCGGCCGGGGCCTCGACGCCGGCCTCCGTGCCGAAGTCGCTGAACTTGAGCGTGGTGGTGCTGGTGACCGTCTCGTTCTGCTTGGGGGCGTCCCCGGTCTGGGGGCGCAGGCTGAGCCGGACGGTCTCCTGGCGCAGGCGGCCCTGGTCGTCGAGCCACATGTCGAGCGGCAGCGACGACGTGCCCAGCTGCTCGCGCAGGGCCTTCTCCTCGGCCGGGTCGCCCTCGGCCAGGGCCGCCACGTCGGCCTTGACGCGGTAGTGCGTGGTGCGCGCCCCGTCGATCGTGTCCGTCCCGACCTTGGTGACCTCACGGTCGTTCACCCCCTTGGTGTACGCGAACGACTCGGCCGGGTCGCTGACCTGTCCGCCCGCGCTCCCGGAACCGGAGCGGTTCAGCCGGGCCAGGTCGATCTTCATCCAGGTCTTGTCCCGGGGCAGCCGCAGCTGACTCCGCTGCTCGGCGGGCGCCTTCTGGTAGACGACGCCGTCGAGTACGCGCTGCTCGGTCTTCTGGCCCTGGGACGTCAGCGTCATACGGCTGTCGCCCTCCTCCAGGTCCATCACGCCCTCACCACGCGCCGTCACGGACTTGCCGGCCGCGGCCGCCTCGGTGACCAGGGTCATCCTCGCCGTGTCCGCCGCGGCCGTTTTACGGTAGGCCGCCCGTACCGTCTGGGACTCGGACGCCCCGTTCCCCCCGCTCTTCGACTTCCCCTCCGACGTGTCGTCGCCGTCGGAGCAGCCGACCAGTCCCACGGTGAGTACCAGCGCTGTGGCGGCTCCTAAGACATACGTCCTCGCCATCCGGAATGCCCTCCTCAACTCGGGTCCTGAATAGTCCACTTGACCCGATCCCGAGTTCCCCGTCCGTTCCGTACCACTCCCCCGGAAGTCAGGGGCGGCGCACCTCGTAGAGAAAGCAGCCGTACTCGACGGCCCTCACGTGCACCAGGACCACCTCGGGGTCGACGAAGGCCTCCCGAAAGGCCGCGTCCAGCGCCTCGTCGGCCGCCGCCGGGATCTCCGCCTCCGAGATCTCCGCCGCCGGGATCTCCAGCAGGCGGCCGCCGAGGATGTGGCCGTCGGCCGAGTAGCGGCGGACGGTGCGCAGGACCCCCGGCCGGGCGAAGGGGTGGCCGGTGAGGTCCGGGCCCGGGCACTCCTCGGCGTGCACGAAGACCGGGCCCTGCTCGTCGTACGCGCCGGGCGCCGCGCCCGTCTCCGCGGCCCAGCGCCGCAGTGGGGCGTACGAGACGAGGGCGATGCGCTCGCCGGGCCGGCCGCGGCGGAGGCAGCAGCGCAGCGGAGCACCGCCCTCCGCGTCCGTGAAGGGAGCGCAGGGACGCCCGGCGTCGTCGGTCTCGCGGAGTTCCTTCAGTGCCGGGGGAGCAATGGGTCGCGCGTGGTAGCTGGTCATGGCTCCAGCCTGGCCCCGCGCCCCCACCCCGCACCGGCGAGAAACGGACATCGCATTCGGCGCAGGTCCCGTGGAAGGATGGCGGAACACCCTTAACGAGGAGATGACCGCGTGCCTGGCACAAACCTGACCCGCGAAGAGGCGCAGCAGCGGGCGAAGCTGCTCACCGTTGACTCGTACGAGATCGATCTCGACCTGTCCGGCGCGCAGGAGGGCGGCACCTACCGGTCCGTGACCACGGTGCGCTTCGACTCGGCGGAGAACGACGCCGAGTCCTTCATCGACCTGGTGGCCCCGACGGTCCACGAGGTGATCCTCAACGGGGATCCGCTGACCGTGGACGAGGTCTTCAAGGACTCGCGGATCGCGCTCCCGGGGATTCTGGAGGGGCGCAACGTCCTGCGGGTCGTGGCGGACTGCGCGTACACCAACACCGGTGAGGGACTGCACCGGTTCGTCGACCAGGTCGACCAACAGGCCTACCTGTACACCCAGTTCGAGGTTCCGGACGCCCGCCGCGTCTTCGCGAGCTTCGAGCAGCCAGACCTGAAGGCCACCTTCCAGTTCACCGTGAAGGCGCCCACCGGCTGGACCGTCGTCTCCAACTCGCCGACGCCGGAGCCCAAGGACGACGTGTGGGTCTTCGAGCCCACGCCCCGCATCTCCACCTACATCACCGCGCTCATCGTCGGCCCGTACCACTCGGTGCACAGCGTGTACGAGAAGGACGGCCAGTCGGTCCCGCTCGGCATCTACTGCCGGCCCTCGCTCGCCGAGTTCCTCGACTCGGACGCGATCTTCGAGGTCACGCGGCAGGGCTTCGAGTGGTTCCAGGAGAAGTTCGACTACGCCTACCCGTTCAAGAAGTACGACCAGCTGTTCGTGCCGGAGTTCAACGCGGGCGCGATGGAGAACGCGGGCGCGGTCACCATCCGCGACCAGTACGTCTTCCGGTCCAAGGTGACCGACGCGGCGTACGAGACACGGGCCGAGACCATCCTGCACGAGCTGGCCCACATGTGGTTCGGCGACCTCGTGACCATGGAGTGGTGGAACGACCTGTGGCTGAACGAGTCGTTCGCCACCTACACGTCCATCGCCTGCCAGGCGTACGCGGCGGAGTCCCGCTGGCCGCACTCCTGGACCACCTTCGCCAACTCCATGAAGACCTGGGCGTACCGGCAGGACCAGCTCCCGTCCACGCACCCGATCATGGCGGAGATCCGCGACCTCGACGACGTCCTCGTCAACTTCGACGGGATCACGTACGCCAAGGGCGCGAGCGTCCTGAAGCAGCTCGTCGCGTACGTCGGCATGGACGAGTTCTTCCGCGGCGTGCAGGCCTACTTCAAGGCGCACGCGTACGGGAACACCCAACTCTCCGACCTCCTCGGCGCGTTGGAGGAGACCAGCGGACGCGACCTGGGCGTCTGGTCGCAGAAGTGGCTCCAGACGGCGGGCATCAACATCCTGCGCCCGGAGATCGAGACGGACTCGAACGGGATCATCACGTCGTTCGCGATCCGCCAGGAGGCCCCGGCCCTGCCGGTCGGCGCGAAGGGTGAGCCGACGCTGCGTCCGCACCGCATCGCGATCGGCCTGTACGAACTCGACGACGACAGCGGCAAGCTGCTGCGGGACGACGAGGGCGGCCGCATCGAGCTGGACGTCGACGGCGAACTGACCCCCGTACCGCAGCTGGTGGGCAAGCACCGGCCGGCCGTCATCCTCCTCAACGACGACGACCTGTCGTACGCGAAGGTCCGCCTCGACGAGCAGTCCCTCGCGTTCGTGACCGAGCACCTCGGTGACTTCGAGTCGTCCCTCCCCCGCGCGCTGTGCTGGGCCTCGGCCTGGGACATGACGCGCGACGCCGAGCTGGCGACCCGCGACTACCTCTCCCTCGTGCTGTCCGGCATCGGCAAGGAGTCGGACATCGGCCTCGTGCAGTCGCTGCACCGCCAGGTGAAGCTGGCGATCGAGCTGTACGCCGACCCGACCGCGCGCGAGGCGCTGCTGACCCGCTGGACGGACGCGACGCTGGCCCACCTGCGGTCCGCCGGGTCCGGCAGCGACCACCAGCTGGCCTGGGCGCGCGCCTTCGCGGCGACGGCCCGTACGCCGGAGCAGCTGGACCTCCTGGAGGGCCTGCTCGACGGTCGGGAGACCATCGAGGGTCTTGCCGTCGACACCGAGCTGCGCTGGGCGTTCGTGCAGCGGCTCGCGGCGGTCGGTCGCTTCGACGAGGCGGAGATCGCGGGCGAGTACGAGCGGGACAAGACGGCCGCCGGTGAGCGCCACGCGACGACCGCCCGGGCCGCCCGCCCGACCGAGGAGGCGAAGGCCGAGGCGTGGGCGTCGGTCGTCGAGTCCGACAAGCTCCCGAACGCCGTGCAGGAGTCGGTGATCGGCGGCTTCGTCCAGACCGGCCAGCGCGAACTGCTCGCCCCCTACACGGACAAGTACTTCGCGGCGGTCAAGGACTGCTGGGACTCGCGCTCGCACGAGATGGCCCAGCAGATCGCGGTCGGGCTCTACCCGTCGATCCAGGTCTCCCAGGACACGCTCACGAAGACGGACGAGTGGCTGGCCTCCGCCGAGCCCAGCGCGGCGCTGCGACGGCTGATCTCGGAGTCGCGCTCCGGCGTCGAGCGCGCGCTGAAGGCCCAGGCGGCGGACGCGGCGGCGCAGTAGGTATTGCGGTAGGTATTTGTTACGCGGATGGGGCGCCCGGTGTCATGCCGGGCGCCCCTTTCGGTTCTCGGTCCGGGCTTCGGTCACAGCCGCAGCGGCAGTCCGAAGGCGGGGAACAGGTGCGGCTCGAAGGACGTGATCTCGGCGATCCGGTCACCCTCGAAACGGAGCACGTCGAGGACCTGGGCGCGGTAGACGTTCGTACCGGGCCGGCGTACGTAACCGCCCGCCGCGAGCTGCCCGTTGGCGCGGGCGGG
This sequence comes from Streptomyces sp. NPDC050704, assembly GCF_040654355.1. NCBI lineage: Bacteria > Bacillati > Actinomycetota > Actinomycetes > Kitasatosporales > Streptomycetaceae > Streptomyces > Streptomyces sp. NPDC050704. The sequence goes on from NZ_JBFAHW010000017.1 coordinate 47,283, forward strand.
CAGATGGCGCCAGTGCCCGGGGAACGTGGGGGACGCCGGGTCGAAGCCCCTCGCAAGGAACTCCACCACGGCGTCGCGGCCCGCGAACCAGCCCGGGTTCGGCGGCATCGTGAGCGTGACGTCCTCGCCGAGCAGGGCGGCGACCTCGTCGACGTCGAGGCGTTCGGCGGCGGCCATGTACCGCTTGAGGATCTCGCGCCGGCGTGCTGCGGACGGCTCGCCGCTCCATTCCGCGCGCCGGCGGGGCAGTCGGTCGCGCAGGGTCGGCCGGGCCCGTTGCAGCGCGCTGTTGACCGAGGCCACGGTCAGCTCCAGCACACCGGCGGTCTCGGCGGCGGTGAACCCGAGGACGTCACGCAGGACCAGCACGGCCCGCTGCCGGGGCGGGAGATGCTGGATCGCGGCGACGAGGGCCAGCTCGACGGCCATGGTCTCCCGGGACTCGGCGGCGGTGCCCGGCTCGTCCTCGTCGGGGTAGGGCTGGAGCCAGGGGACCCGGGCCGGGGGCTCACCGTCACCGTGGTGCACGCCCGGGACCGGCTCGTACGTGCGGGGGCGCCGGGCGGTACGCCGCTGGAAGTCGAGGCAGGCGTCGGTGGCGATCCGGTACAGCCAGGCCCGTACGCCCGCCGCACTCGCCCGCCCCTGGAATCCGTCCCGCCCTCGCCAGGCGCGCAGGAACGTCTCCTGGACGAGGTCCTCGGAGTCGTCGTACGAGCCGGTCAACCGGTAGCAGTGGACCTGGAGTTCGCGACGGTGGCACTCGAAGAGCGCGGCGAAGTCGCCCTCGTCGGCGGCGAGTCGGGCGGGCGTGGCGGACGGCGGGGGCGTCGTCTCCTTGGCCGCTTCCCGGGCGGCCCGCGCGACCCGCCTCAACTTGCCGACGGATGCGGCGAGTTCGGTCACCCCCGAGTACAGAACGGACGGCGGCTGCGGCACCAGCTCCGCCACCTGCCGGCCGATCTCCCCGACCAGCTCCCCCACGGTGGTGGCAGGCCGCGGTTCCTTCCTCTCCCGGTACGCCCGCTGCCGGCACGCGGCCGAGCAGTACACGGAGGTACGTCCCTTGCGGCCGACCCGCCAGGGCAACGGTCCGCCACAGCTGCGGCATACGTCTTCGGCCACGGGCACCTCCGGATGCGCCGGGTAGTCGGGGAGTCGGGAGTCGCGGAACCAGGGAGTCGCGGAACCAGGGAGTCAGGTGGTCGGGTGCGTCACGCGGGACGCCGTGACGCTATCGCCTCGTCGCCGGAACGCCGCGCTCCGGGCACGCGCGTCGCCGAGGGGGGCGTGAGCCGCGGCGGGTGCGATGCCCTCGTACGTGGTCCGAGCTGGCCGAACACCGTCGCGCCGAAGGCCAGTGCCATGCCAGCGAGTTGGACGGGCCCGAGCGACTGGCCGAGCGCCGCCCAGCCGATGACGGCCGCCGTCAGCGGGGAGAGCGGGCCGAGGAAGGTGACCTGCGTGGCGGTGAGACGGCCGATGCCGCGGAACCAGAGCCAGTACGCGACCGCCGTGTTGGCCAGCGCGAGGTAGAGGTACCCGCCGACCGCCCGGCCGTCGAGCGCGGGCGGCGCGCCCTCCACGAACAGGGCGACCGGGGCGATCAGCAGCCCGCCCGCGGTCAACTGCCAGCCGGTGAGCGCCAGCGGGCCCACGCCCTCGGGCCGGCCCCACCGCTTCGTCAGCACCGTGCCGGTGGACATCGACGCGGTGGAGGCGAGCGCCGCCAGCAGGCCCACGGGGTCCAGCGCGCCGGCCGCCTGCAGGACGACGAGGCTCACGCCGAGCGCCGCCGCGATGCCGGTGAGGAGCGTACGCAGTGTCGGGCGCTCGCTGAGCAGCGTCGCCGCGAGGCCCGCGACGAAGAGCGGGCCGACCGAGCCGACGACCGCGGCCATACCGCCGGGCAGCCGGTAGGCGGAGAGGAAGAGGAGCGGGAAGAAGGCACCGATGTTCAGCGCGCCCAGCACCGCCGCCTTCCACCACCAGACGCCGGTGGGCAGCCTGCGGGCGAGGGCGAGCAGGACGAGTCCGGCGGGCAGGGCGCGCATCAGGCCGGTGAACAGGGGGCGGTCGGCCGGGAGGAACTCCGTGGTGACGGCGTAGGTGCTGCCCCAGGAGATGGGGGCCAGGGCGGTGAGGGCGATGGTGGCGGCCGGGCTGCCGACGGCGGGGCCGGCGGCGGCGCTGATGGCCGGGGTTGCGGCGGGGCGGGTCATGGCCGGCTCCTGAGGGCGACGGGTAGCTTGGTAGAAAGTAGCTTACTCCTAAGCGACTTCCTGCCAAGCTACTTTCTTGCAGCCAAGTGAAACGGTGCGGATACTCGCCCCATGAGCATGAGCAAGTCACCCGGGGATCCCGTCGACGCGATCGTCGACCAGTGGGCCGCCGTCCGGCCCGACCTCGACACCGCCGCGATGGAGGTCTTCGGCCGCGTCTTCCGGCTCTCGCGGGCGATGGGCGACCGGATGGAGAAGACGTACGGCCGGCTCGGTATCTCGCGCGGCGAGTTCGACGTACTCGCCACGCTCCGGCGGTCCGGCGCCCCGCACACCCTCTCGCCCCGCCAGCTGTCGGCGACGCTGATGCTGACCACTGGGGGCATGACCGGGCGGCTCGACAAACTGGAGCGGGCCGGTCTGCTCCGCAGGTCCCCCGACCCGCACGACCGCCGGGCCCTTCAAGTGACGCTCACGGACAAGGGGTTGACGCTCGTCGACGAGGCGGTCGGGGCGGGTCTCGCCGTCCAGACCGAGGCCCTGTCGGCCCTCGACGAGAAACAGGCCGGCCAACTGGCCGACCTGTTGCGTCAGTTGCTGATGGGGACCGAGGGGGCCGAGAGGGACGACCGCTAGGCCCTGGGTGGTCCCGCCGAACGCTCAGCTCCGCCCGACGGACGCGGTCAGCGCCGCCTCGATCTGCGTCGCGTCCGCCGACTCGGCCGCCCAGGCCGCGTAGCCGTCCGGGCGGACCAGGAGGGCCGTACGCCGTCCGCTTGCCCAACTCGCCACGGTGAGGCGGTCCTTGCGGGAACCGGTGTCGACGTCGGCCGCCACCTCGGCGTCGGCGGGGGTGACGAGTACGAACCGGCCGCCCCGCAGAGCCTCGTACAGGCGCCCGTTCACCAGCGCCAGGTCCGGTACGCGCCTGCCGACCAGCGGGTGGGCGCCACGCGGGGCGGGGTACGTGTAGCCGATGCCGGTGACCTCGCCGGTCATCCGGGCGAGCGCCGGGCGGGTGTGGTTCAGGAGCGTGGTGCCCAGGGCGCGGGCGGCGAGCGTCCAGGGCCGCTTGGCCATCGCGAGCCGTACGATGCCGCCGCTGCTGCGGAGCACGGCCTTGCCGACGGGGTGGCGTTCGGCCTGGTAGGTGTCCAGCAGGGGCTCGTCGGCATGGCCGCCCAGGACCGCCGCCAGCTTCCAGCCGAGGTTCGCGGCGTCCTGGAGGCCGGTGTTCAGGCCCTGACCGCCGGCCGGGGTGTGGACGTGCGCGGCGTCCCCGGCGAGGAAGACCCGGCCCACCCGGTACGCCGGCGCCTGCCGCTCGTCGCTGTGGAAGCGGGACATCCAACGGGCGTCGCGCATACCGAAGTCGCGGCCGAGGGCGAGCCGGGTGATCTCCTTGACCTCGTCGAGGTCGAGGGGCTCGTCGTCGGCGACGTCGCGGCCCCGGTGCCAGCCGATCACCCGGTAGTAACCGTCACCGAACGGCGCGAGGAACGCGAACGCGTCCCCGACCGCGTTCATGGTCAGCAGCGTCGGGGGCTCCTCCGCGAGCCGTACGTCGGCCAGGACGACGGACCGGATGACCGAACGGCCGGGGAAGGGCAGCCCCACCGACTCGCGCACGGCGCTGTGCATCCCGTCCGTCCCGACGACGTACGCGGCCCGCAGCCCGGCCGGCTCCCCGCCGGGCCCGCGCATCCGCAGGGTCACTCCGTCCGCGTCCTGGACGAGCCCCGTCGCCTCGGTCTCGTACGCGAACCGCACCCCCGCCTCGACGGCTCGTCGCTCCAGCACCTTCTCCACCTCGTACTGCGGCAGGACGAGGAGGTGGTTGAAGCGTGAGGGGAGAGCGGCGAGGTCGACGGAGAGGTTGCCGAAGAGGCGCATCCGGTCGAGGGTCCGCCCCTTGGCCTCCAGTTCGTCGGCGAGGCCCCGGGCGTCGAGCTGCTCCAGGGTGCGGGCGTGCAGGACGAAGGCGCGGGAGAGGTTGCTGATCTTGTGCGCGCGCTTCTCGACGAGGACGACCGGGATGCCGGCGGCGGCGAGGTCACCGGCCAGCAGCAACCCGGTCGGCCCCGCACCGACGACGATGACATCGGCGTCGCGCGGAGCAGCGGTACGGATCTTGCCGTTCATGACGGCCTCCTGATGCCAACACTTGTGGGCCAACAGCTGTTGACCAACACACGTTCGCCAACACGCGTTCGCCAACGCTTGTTGGCCAACGCCTGTTTCGCTTGCTCGTCACCATAGAGCGGCACCCCTGGCCCGTCAACAGGTGTTGGCCTACGCTTGTTGGCATGACCGAGACCGATACCACCGGCTCCCCGGCAGAGACCCCCCGCCGCTCCGACGCCACCCGTGCCACCATCCTCACCGCCGCGCGCGAACGCTTCGCCACCGACGGATACGAACGTGCCACCATCCGCGCCATCGCCCGCGACGCGAACATCGACCCCTCCATGGTGATGCGCTACTACGGCAACAAGGAGGGCCTGTTCGCGGCAGCCGTAGACGTCGATCTGCGGCTGCCGGTGCCGGAGAAGGTGCCGAAGGAGGAGGTCGGCCGGATCTTCGTCGAGCACTTCCTGGATCTGTGGGAGAAGAACGAGGTGCTGACCGCGTTGCTCCGGGTCGGTGTCACCAACGCGGCCGGCGCCGAGCGCGTGCAGGGCATCTTCCGGGAGCAGCTGCTGCCGGTCGCCCTCCGGGTCTGCCCCGACCCCGAGCAGGCCCCGGCCCGCGCCGCGCTCGTCGCCTCACAGATGCTGGGGATCGCCCTGACCCGGTACGTGCTGCGCCTGCCGCCCGCGGCGGACCTGCACCGCGAGGAGCTCGTGGCGTGGCTGGCACCGACCGTCCAGCGCTATGTGACGGCGGCGCACCCCGGCCGGACCCGCTGACACCGAGGCGGGGACACCGAGCGGGCGAACCGCCGGGAGCACGTCGAGGGCGCCGTTCTCACCCACGCGCGACAACCGCGTACGTGAGCGAGGACGGCGCCCTCGACGGAAAACTCGGAGCTGACCGAGGTCAGGGAGAGGAGATCAGGAAGAGGACGAGGCCTGGACCTGGTCCTTGCCCTGCATCTTGCCCTGGGCCTTGCCGCCCGGCTTCCGCTTCGGCTGCCGGTCCGTCGACCCGTCCAGGACCCAGACCAGGCCGGCGATGACCGCGAACAGCGCGATCGGCGCCACGACATAGAGACCCAGGGTCTCGATGACGCTCAGGCCCGGACCGGGGTCGTCGCCGTCGTCGCGGGTCACCGCGAGCGCGGGGGACGACATGAGCAGCATCATCAGCGTCGTACCGGCAGCCAGGGCGCCGACGCGCAGCGCGTTCTTCTTGTCCACGGTGCAAACCGTAGCGAACGCCTAGCCCGGTCGCGCGCCCGGGGGTGCCGTACGAGGTTCCGTACGGGGGTCCGGTCCTCCGGCGCCGGACCCGCTCAGGGACCCACTCCCGCTCCCGCCGGCCGGTCGGCCCGCGCGCACCACGTCGATGAGGGCGTGCAGCCGGGGTGAGGCGGCGAGTTCCTCCAGGGTGACGGGCCGGCCCTCGGCGTCGGCGACGGGCAGGCGCCAGTTCGGGTACTGGTCCCAGGTGCCGGGCAGGTTCTGCGGGCGGCGGTCGCCCACGGTGTCCGGGAGCCAGACGCCGATCATGCGGGCGGGGGTGCGCAGCAGGAAGCGGTGCAGTGCCTGGATCTCCGCTTCCTCCGACTGCTCGGACACCCCGCCGGCCGCCCCTTCCAGCAGCCCGAGCCGGGCGAGCAGCGTCAGCCACTCCCCCGCCTCCGCGGCGGCCTCGGCCCGCTCCTCCTCCACCGGCCGGGTCAACAGGCCGAGCCTGTCGCGGAGTTCGACGTGGTCGCCGGTGAGCCGGGACGCGGTGGGCGGCAGGTCGTGGGTGGTGGCGGTGGCCAGGCAGTCGGCGCGCCAGCGTTCGGGGGGCAACGGCAGCCCCGTACCGTCCCAGTCGCGCTCGAACCAGAGCACGGAGGTGCCGAGCACGCCGTGCTCGTGCAGTGTCTCGCGCACGCCCGGCTCGACGGTGCCGAGGTCCTCGCCGATCACCAGCGCGCCGGCGCGGGAGGCCTCCAGCGCCAGGATGGCGAGCATGGCCTCGGCGTCGTAGCGGACGTAGGTGCCCTCGGTGGCAGGGCGGCCCTGCGGGATCCACCAGAGGCGGAAGAGGCCCATGACGTGGTCGATGCGCAGCGCCCCTGCGTACCGGAAGAGGGCGCGCAGGAGGCGGCGGTACGGGGCGTAGCCGGACTCGGCGAGGCGGTCCGGGCGCCAGGGCGGCAGCCCCCAGCCCTGGCCCTGCACGCTGAACGCGTCCGGGGGCGCGCCGACCGACATGCCCGCCGCGAAGTACTCCTGCTGCGCCCAGGCGTCGGCCCCGCCGGGGTGGACCCCGACCGCGAGGTCGTGCACGAGCCCCACACCCATCCCCGCGTCGCGCGCGCTGCGCTGGGCGGTGGCGAGTTGGGCGTCGGTCAGCCAGGCCAGCCGGCTGTGGAAGTCGACGCGGTCCATCAACTCGGCGCGGGCGCGGGCGGTTTCGGCGGAACGCGGGTCGCGCAGGCCCGTCGGCCACTTCTGCCAGTCGGAGCCGTACACCTCCGCGAGCGCGCACCAGGTGGCGTGGTCCTCCAGCGCCTCGCCCTCCTCGGCGAGGAAGTCGCAGTAGGCGGCGCGCCGTCCGGGCCCGAGCGGCACGTCCCGCACCAGCTCCAGCGCCTCGCGCTTCAGCTCCCACACGGCATCACGGTCGATCAACGCGCCCTTGTGCAACACGGCTTCACGCAGCCGGCCGGCCCGCTCCAACACCGTACGGACGCGGTCCCGATCACGCTCGTCGGCGTACGCGAACTCGGGGATGTCCTCGACGCGCAGGTACACGGGGTCGGGGAAGCGGCGCGAGGAGGGCCGGTACGGGGAGGGGTCGGTGGGTGCGCCGGGCACGGCCGCGTGCATCGGGTTGACCTGCACGAACCCGGCTCCGAGCGCCCGCCCCGCCCAGGCCGTCAGCTCGGCGAGGTCCCCCAGGTCGCCCATGCCCCACGAGCGCCGCGAGAGCAACGAGTAGACCTGCACGAGCAGCCCGTACGTACGCCCCGGCGGCGCGGGCAGCCGCACCGGCGCGACGACGAGATGCGCGCGGGCGGTCCGCCCGTCCGGCGCGGTGGCCTCCAACTCATGCACCCCGACCGGCAGTTGCTCCGCCGAGGCACGCGTCTCCCCCTGCTCGGTACGAATCCGCAGACGGGTGCCGGGCGGCAGCGCGGCGAGCGCGGAAGCAAGGGAGGAACTGGGCGGGGAGGTGACGGGAGACCCACCCGGGGCCCCTGCCGGGGCAGTTGACGCGCCGGAAGCGGCGGAGGCCCGCCGCCCCTCCCCCGACCCGACGACGTCGCCGGAGGACCCGGAGCCGTCAGCCGCACCATGTGCGGGACTGCCAGCCGCGGGGCCACCGGCCGAGGTGGCCGGGCCGTCAGCCGCGGACGCAGGGCCACCGGCCGAGGTGGCCAGGCCGCCAGCCGAGGAGGCCGGGACGTCAGCCGCGGACGCGGGACCGTCGACCGAGGCCGCCTGGCCTCTCGCCCCAGTCGCAGGGCCATCGGCCGAGGAGGCCGGGCCGCCAGCCGCAGTCGCGGGACCGTCGGTCGAGGCCGCCGGGCCGTCAGCCGCGGGCGCGGGGCCACCGGCCGAGGCCGCCCGGCCGCTCGCCGCAGGTGCGGGGGCGTCGGCCGGCGCGGGGGGTCGGCCGCTCGCCGCGGACGCGGTCCCGCTCCAGCACACCACCGTCGGGGGCAGCAATCTCTCCCGTAGCTCTGCCTCGCGTGCGGCGAGGGCGCTCTCGACGGCCTCGGGCGTACCTGCGTCGACACCCAGTGCGGCGAGTACGGCGACGACCGCGGCGTCGGAGGCCGCGACCGTGCGGCCCGGGGACGGGCTGTAGGACGTGGCGACGCCGTGCAGCGCGGCGAGCCGGGAGAGCGGCATTCAGACCCCCGATGGGTCCAGACCGGCGGCGGCACCGGTGGAAGTGGGCTCGCTCGTCAGGGGCGCGGCGTCGGCGAGTGGAGGCTCGCTGGTGAGGGGCTCGGCGTCGGGCAGGGGCGGCTCACTGGTGAGCGGCGCCTCGGCGCAGGCGCCCTCGGCGGTGAAGACGCAGAGGTGCAGATCGGGGTCGGCGGGCGGGTCCGCCGGACGTTTGGAGAGGGCCGAGAGCAGAAGCTGTGCCGAAGCGGCCACGGGGGCCTCCTTGTCGGAAGTCGTACGACGGGTCGGAGCCAGCCCTACCCAGTGGGCGGCCCCGCAGACGTGACGGCACGGACATCGTGTCCCTGCTCACAATTTACGACGCCCCAGCGCCCAGCCCCCGCCGCTCCCCGCCCCTCCCCCTCCCGCCCTGGCGAGGTGATTGGAAGGTTCAGGACACAAATTCACGGCGGTGCGCGTCCCAAACCTTCCAATCACCTCGCCGGGGGGGGAGGGAGGGCAAGACGAAGGCCCGGATCGTCAGGCGGAGATGCCGTCGATCCGGGCCATCGCGTCCTCCGCGCCGTATGGCTGCAGGTACGGCAGCCAGCGCGGGTCCCTGTGGCCGGTTCCGATGATGCGCCAGGCCAGCCCCGAAGGCGGGGCCGGTTTATGGCGCAGGCGCCAGCCGATCTCGACCAGGTGGCGGTCCGCTTTTACGTGGTTGCAGCGGCGGCAGGACGCCACCACGTTGTCCCAGACGTGCTGACCCCCGCGGCTGCGCGGGATGACGTGGTCGACGCTGGTTGCGACGCCACCGCAGTACATGCACCGGCCGCCGTCGCGGGCGAAGAGTGCCCGCCGGGTCAGCGGAACGGGCCCCCGGTAAGGGACCCGTACGAACCTTTTCAGCCGGACCACGCTGGGAGCGGGGACAGTAACGGTCGCGCTATGCATGAAGGCGCCGGATTCCTCTAGGCAGACAGCCTTGTTCTCCAGGACGAGGACGAGCGCGCGGCGGAGCGGTACGACACCGAGCGGCTCGTACGACGCGTTGAGGACCAGGACATGCGGCACGGATGGCCTCCTTGTACGCCGGCGGCGCGTGGCTCGCGCCGGGACGATCTGTAGTCAGTTTCCCCTCATGCCTGGTGGAAGCGCCACCATGTCCCGGTAACGGGCTGGGAGTGTTTTCGACCACACACTCTTCATCCCCACGTGAGCGCCGTCTCTCCCTCGAACATTGCAACGATCCGCACAAGATGCCCCGTTAGTGTGGTGGTTCTGCCCGACCGGTGCCCCTCATGTGACCCTGCCGCGGGCAGACCGCTACGCCTGGAGGTACCTGCCGTGTTCTTGTCCGTCCTGTCCGCCGCCGATCCCACCGAGGAACCGACGGCGCCAACGCTCCAGGACGCCCAGGAAAGCGCGAACAACGCCGCGAGCTGGGTCGAACAGAACTGGTCCACCTGGCTGAGCATCGGTCTGCGAGTGCTGCTGATCCTGGTGATCGCGGGAGTGCTGAGATTCGTCATCCGGCGGTCCATCACCAAGCTGATAGACCGGATGAACCGTACGGCTCAGGCGGTCGACGGCACGGCCTTCGGCGGCCTGCTGGTCAATGTCGAACGCCGCCGCCAGCGCTCCCAGGCCATCGGCTCGGTCCTCCGTTCGGTCGCGTCCTTCCTGATCATGGGCACGGCCGCGCTGATGATCCTCGGCACCTTCCAGATCAACCTGGCCCCGCTGCTGGCCTCGGCCGGTGTGGCGGGCGTGGCGATCGGCTTCGGCGCCCGCAACCTGGTCACGGACTTCCTCTCCGGCGTCTTCATGATCCTGGAGGACCAGTACGGGGTCGGGGACACCGTCGACGCGGGCGTCGCCTCCGGCGAGGTCATCGAGGTCGGCCTGCGGGTCACCAAGCTCCGCGGCGACAACGGCGAGATCTGGTACGTCCGGAACGGCGAGGTCAAACGCATCGGCAACCTCTCCCAGGGCTGGGCAACGGCCGGCGTCGACGTCACCGTCCGCCCCGACGAGGACCTGGACAGGGTCAAGGCGATCCTCGCCGAGGTCGGCGAGGCCATGAGCAAGGACGAGCCCTGGAACGAACGCCTCTGGGGGCCCATCGAGGTCCTGGGCCTCGACAGCGTGTTCCTGGACTCGATGGTGGTCCGCGTCTCCGCCAAGACCATGCCCGGCAAGGCCCTCTCCGTGGAACGCGAACTGCGCTGGCGCATCAAGCGGGCCTTCGACGCGGCCAGCATCCGCCTCGTGGGCGGCCTTCCGGCCCAGCCGGAGGAATCACCGGCCGCCGACCCGACGGCGGGCATGGCGGCCCCGTCGGCCTACGCGAACACGGGCTCACCCCAGGCACAGGCGGCGTCCCCGATAGCGCCGGTGGCGCCGGCAACACCAGTGGTGCCGACGAATGTGACCAAGTAGGGAGAGAGCTTTCTCATACGCGGTCGCATGCGGTCACACGCGTTCACGTACGTAGGCGTTCCTGCGCCTTCCTGCATGTTCCTGCACCTTCCTACGCATTCATACGCGTGAGGCGGCGTCCGGAGTCTTCCGGGCGCCGCCTCCGCGTTCTCCCGGGACCGACCTCCCCCGCGGAGCGGCCCGCACCCGCGCCGCGTAACAAGTTCATTTCCCGCCGCTGACTGGTATTGACGTCCCCCCGACCCCGGGCCTACCTTCCCGTCATCCGATAGGAAACTTTCCTAACAGTGACTCCGGCAAGTGGACTTCCCGGCGGCGACGCTGGGAAGCTGGGCGGCCGAAAGGCAGGTGTCGACACACATGGCAGGAACCGCCGGTACGCCGGGCACCCCGCGCGTCCTGCGCGCCATGAACGACCGGGCCGCCCTCGATCTGCTGCTGGAGCACGGGCCGTTGTCGCGCACCAGGATCGGCAAGCTGACCGGGTTGTCGAAACCGACCGCCTCCCAGCTCCTCGCCCGGCTGGAAACGGCCGGCCTGGTCCTCGCCACCGGCACCAGCGAAGGCAGGCCGGGCCCCAGCGCACAGCTGTACGCGGTGAACCCCGCCGCGGCCCGGGTCGCCGGACTCGACGTCACGCCCACCGGCATCAGGGCCGCGGTCGCCGACATCACCGGCCGTACCGTCGGGCAGTTCGAACTGCCGACCCCCGGCCGCAGCGCCCAGGGCGCCATCGACCGGGTGCTCCAGGCACTGGACGGAGCCGTCAAGGACGCCGGGCTGCACCGCGCCGACGTGCACCGGATCGTCATCGGCACACCCGGCGCCGTCGACCCCAGCACCGGCAACCTGCGCTACGCCAGCAATCTGCCCGGCTGGCACTCGCCCCGGCTGCTTGAGGAGCTGGCCACCGCGCTCGGCCCGGTCCCCTTCGAGGTCGAGAACGACGTCAACCTCGCCGCCGTGGCCGAGCAGCGTGTCGGCGAGGCGCGCGGCTGCGAGAACTTCACCCTCCTCTGGGGAGAGCGGGGCTTCGGCGCGGCGGTCGTGATCGGCGGCCGACTGCACCGGGGGGCCACCGGAGGCGCCGGCGAAGTCGCCTTCCTCCCCCTGCCCGGCGCCCCCCTCGTACGCAATGTCGCCCGCAGCAACTCGGGCGGCTTCGAGGAACTGGCCGGAAACCGGACCGTACTGCGGCTGGCCCGCGACCACGGTCTGGCCCCCGCACCCGGTGGCAGCCTCACCCAGAAGGCCACCGCGGTGGTCGCCGAAGCGGCCCGTACGGCCGACTCCCCCGGACCGGGGGAAGCCGTCCTCGCCGAGTTCGCCACCCGGCTGGCGACCGGACTCGCCGCGATCGTCGCGGTGGTCGACCCCGAACTGATCATCCTGGCGGGCGGGGTGATCACGGCCGGCGGAGAACCCCTGCGCGGCCTCATCCAGTCCGAGCTCGCCGAACTGGCCGTACCCCGTCCGGCCATCCGGCTCAGCACGACCCCGGGCGACCCCGTACTGGCCGGCGCCCTGCAGTCCGCCCTTGCGGCCACCCGCGACGAGGTCTTCGACACCACGGGCCGCACCCCCTGACCCGTACGCCCCTCGACTCCCACCTTCTGCCCCGCCCGTCCTGACCGGCACTCCCTCCCTCCTCCCTCAGACGCCACCCCCGCGTCGGTCCCGCCTGTCTCCGGCATGCCCGCGCACCGCAGTACACGTACCCGTACTCGCTCGAATTCGTTCCTGCCCCCGTCCCCGCCCCGAGGAGTTCCGTCATGCCCAGAATCAGCCGAGTCTGTCTCGCCGGTACGGTCACCGCGCTCGCCCTGACCGCCTCCGCCTGCACCGGTTCCAGCACGTCCGGCGCGACCGACGACGCGAGCAAGCCGTCCACCATCACCTTCTGGCACCCCTGGAGCGCCCCCACCGAGGTCAAGGCGATCCAGGCCAACGTCGACGCCTTCGAGAAGGCGCACCCGAACATCACGGTCAAGGTCGTCGGCAACGTCGACGCCGACAAGGTGAACCAGGCGCTGCGGGCCGGCGGGTCCAACGCCCCGGACGTGGTGGCCTCCCCCGAGACCAGCAACGTCGGCAAGTTCTGTTCGTCCGGGGTGTTCGCCGATCTCGATCCGTTCCTCGAGAAGTCGAAGATCGACACCGAGAAGACGTTCCCGAAGCCGATGCTGGACTACACCCAGTTCGAGGGCACGCGCTGCGCGCTCCCGCTGCTCGGTGACGCGTACGGCCTCTACTACAACAAGACGGCGTTCGAGAAGGCCGGGATCACCTCCCCGCCGAAGACGCTGTCCGAGTTCAAGGCCGACGCGATCAAGCTGACCAAGAGCAAAGGTGACAGCTACTCGCAGCTCGGCTTCATGCCGAACTTCCACGGCTACGAGGTCACCGTGCCGCACCTCGCGGCGCAGTGGAGCCCCGAGTACTTCACCTCCGACGGCAAGTCGAACGTCGCCAAGGACCCTGTTTTCAAGGAGCTGTTGACCTGGCAGCAGGACATGGTCAAGTCGCTCGGCGGCTTCAAGAAGCTGGAGAAGTACCGCTCCACCTTCGGTGACGAGTGGTCCGCCCAGAACCCGCTGCACACCGGGCAGATCGCCATGAACATAGACGGCGAGTGGCGCGGCGGGATGATGAAGGACGCGGGTGTGGACTTCGAGGTCGGAGTCGCGCCGTTCCCGGTCCCGGACGACCAGGCCGACACGTACGGCAAGGGCTTCCTGACCGGCACGATCATCGGCATCGCCGCCACCAGCAAGAAGCAGAACGCCGCCTGGGAGCTGACGAAGTACATGACGACCGACACCGACGCGGTCGTCTCCTTCGCCAACGCCATCAACAACGTCCCCTCGACCTTCGCGGCGCTGAAGTCCCCGAAGCTGGAGGACGACGCGACGATGCAGGCCTTCGTGAAGATCGCCGAGAACCCGAACAGCAGCACCGCACCGGCCGCGGTCAACGGCAGCGCCTACCAGGAAACGCTCCAGAACCTCGCGTACGACTTCGAGTCCGGGAAGGTGAAGGACCTGGACGCGGGTCTGAAGAGGACCGCCGGGCAGATCGACACCGACATCGCCAAGGCGAAGTAGCCCGGTGGCGATCATCTCCGGCCACTCGGCGGCGCTTCGTTCGAAGCGCCGTCGGGAGGGGCTGCGTACGCTGGCGTTCCTCTCCCCCTGGCTCATCGGTTTCAGCGTCTTCTTCGTCTATCCGCTGCTGTCGACCGTCTACTTCTCCTTCATGAAGTACGACGGCTTCAAGCCGCCCGTCTTCAACGGTCTGACCAACTGGACCTACGTCTTCAGCCAGTACCCGTTCTTCTGGGCCGCGATGCGCAACACCCTGTGGCTCGTGGTGATCATGGTGTCCTGCCGGGTGGTCTTCGGCCTCGGCATCGGGATGCTGATCACGAAGATCAAGACGGGGGCGGGCTGGTACCGCACCGCCTTCTATCTCCCGTATCTCGCCCCGCCCGTGGCGGCCACGCTGGCCTTCGCTTTCCTCCTCAACCCCGGTACGGGGCCCGTCAACCAGGTGCTCGGCGACCTGGGTCTGCCGCAGCCCGGCTGGTTCAACGATCCGGCCTGGTCGAAGCCGGCGCTGACGCTGCTCGCCCTGTGGGGCATCGGCGACCTGATGGTCATCTTCATGGCGGCGCTGCTCGACGTGCCCAAGGAGCAGTACGAGGCGGCCGAACTCGACGGCGCCGGGTCCTGGAAGCGGTTCCGCTTCGTCACGCTGCCGAACATCCGGCCCATCGTGCTGTTCGCCGTGGTCACCGGCGTGATCCAGACCATGCAGTACTACACGCAGCCGCTCATCGCCGGTAAGACGGCCAGCGGTGTCATCGGCGCCGGAGCCGGTCAGATCTACGAGCCGGGCTACCCGGGGAAGTCGACGCTGACCCTCCCCCAACTCGTCTACACCCTGGGCTTCCAGCGCTTCGACACCGGCTCCGCCTGCGTGGTCGCGCTCGTGCTCTTCGCTCTGTCCATGGCGTTCACCGCGCTGCTGATGCGCCGCCGCAGCGGCCTGATCTCGGTGGAGGACTGATCCTCGTGACACACACCGTCACCGCGCGCCCGCCGACCCCGACCACGGGCGGTCCGGCCGCCACGACCGGCCGCCGGAGCCCGGCGGCCCGGGCCGCCCGCCGCAAAGAGCTGCTGCACTGGATCGCCGTGCACTCCCTCGGCATCGCCGCCGCGCTGTTCTTCGTCATGCCGTTCGTGTTCATCCTGCTCACCTCCCTGATGGACGATCAGCAGGCCCTGACCAGCGCCCTGTGGCCGCGCTCCTGGAACTGGGACAACTACTCGAAGGTCTGGAACGCCCCCGGCTTCCTCACCTGGTGGCGCAACACCCTGCTCTACGCGGGACTCGGCACCGTCCTGACGGTCCTGTCCAGCGTCCCGGTGGCCTACGCGCTCGCCAAGTTCCGCTTCCGCGGGCGCCGGATCGCGATGATGCTCGTCATCTCCGCGATGATGCTGCCGCCGCAGGTGGTCATCGTGCCGATGTACCTGTTCTGGGCCAAGCAGATGCATCTGACGGGCACCCTGTGGCCGTTGATCATCCCGATGGCCTTCGGTGACGCGTTCAGCATCTTCCTGCTGCGCCAGTTCCTGCTGACCATCCCGGACGAGTACCTCGACGCGGCCAAGGTCGACGGCTGCGGCGACCTGCGCACCCTGCTGCGCATCGTGGTGCCGCTGGCCAAGCCGGGGATCGCGGCGGTCGCGCTGTTCCAGTTCTTCTACTGCTGGAACGACTACTTCGGGCCGCAGATCTACGCGAGCGACAATCCGGCGGCCTGGACGCTCAGTTACGGGTTGGAATCCTTCAAGGACAACCACCACACGAACTGGAATCTGACCATGGCCGCGACGCTGCTCGTCATGGCGCCGGTGATCGCCGTGTTCTTCTTCGCACAGAAGGCCTTCATCGAAGGCGTGACACTGACGGGAGTCAAAGGGTGAAGCTGGCAGTCGTCGGCGGGGGTTCGACCTACACGCCGGAACTGATCGACGGATTCGCCCGGTTGCGGGACACCCTGCCCGTCGAGGAACTCGCGCTCGTCGACCCGGCCGCCGACCGGCTGGAGCTCGTCGGCGGCCTGGCCCGGCGCATCTTCGCCAAGCAGGGGCACCCCGGCCGGATCGTCACGACCTCCGACCTGGACGCGGGCATCGAGGGCGCCGACGCCGTCCTGCTCCAACTCCGCGTCGGCGGCCAGGCCGCCCGCCAGGAGGACGAGACCTGGCCGCTGGAGTGCGGCTGCATCGGCCAGGAGACGACCGGCGCGGGCGGCCTCGCCAAGGCGCTGCGTACGGTCCCGGTGGTGCTCGACATCGCCGAGCGCGTCCGGCGCGCCAACCCGGACGCCTGGATCATCGACTTCACCAACCCGGTGGGGATCATGACCCGCGCCCTGCTCCAGGCCGGTCACAAGGCGGTCGGACTGTGCAACGTGGCGATCGGATTCCAGCGGAAGTTCGCCGGGTTCCTGGGCCTCGCGCCCGCCGATGTGCACCTCGACCATGTGGGCCTCAACCACCTCACCTGGGAAACCAGTGTGCGAATCGGCGGCCCGGAGGGCGAGAACATCCTCCCCAAGCTGCTCGCCGAGCACGGTGAAGCCATCGCCGCCGACCTGCGCCTGCCGCGAGACGTCATCGACCGCCTGGGCGTCGTCCCCTCCTACTACCTGCGCTACTTCTACGCGCACGACGAGGTCGTACGAGAGCTGCGTACGAAGCCGTCGCGGGCCTCCCAAGTGGCGGAGATGGAACGGAAGTTGCTGGAGATGTACGGCAACCCGGACCTCGCCGAGAAGCCGGCGCTGCTGGCCCAGCGGGGCGGGGCGTACTACTCGGAGGCGGCCGTGGACCTCGCGGCGGCCCTCCTGGGGGGAGCCGGGGGCGGCAGTCCGTACCAGGTGGTGAACACGTACAACAAGGGGACGCTGCCGTTCCTGCCGGACGACGCCGTCATCGAGGTGCAGGCGGCGGTCGGCACCCGGGGCGCCACGCCGCTGCCGGTGCCGCCGGTGGACCCGCTGTACGCGGGCCTGATGGCCAACGTGACGGCGTACGAGGATCTCGCCCTGGACGCCGCCCTGCGCGGCGGCCGCGACCGGGTCTTCCGCGCGCTGCTCGCCCATCCCCTGATCGGCCAGCACGCGTACGCCGACGCCCTCACCGACCAGCTGATCGCGCACAACCGGGAGCACCTCGCGTGGGCATGACCTCATCGGGATCCGGCGCCCGGGCGGCCGCCGGACCCGCTCGCGCCGCGTCCGGTACGGCCGCGTCCGGGACGGCCGCCGTGCTGGCCGTGGACGCGGGGAACAGCAAGACCGACGTGGCCGTCGTCGGGGCCGACGGGCGGGTGCTCGCGGCGGCGCGCGGCGGCGGGTTCCGGCCGCCCGCGGTCGGGGTCCGGCAGGCCGTGGACACGCTCGCCGAGGCCGTCGGCCGGGCCTTCGCCGAGGCGGGCGTCAGCTCCGTGGACCATGTCTCCGCCTGCCTCGCCAACGCCGATCTCCCGGTGGAGGAGCGGGAGTTGGCCGCCGCCCTGCACGCGCGTGCGTGGGGGACGAGTACGGAGGTCCGCAACGACACCTTCGCGATCCTGCGCGCCGGGATCGACGAACCGCGGGGCGTGGCGGTGGTCTGCGGCGCGGGCATCAACTGCGTCGGCATGCGGCCCGACGGGCGCGTCGCCCGCTTCCCCGCCATCGGCCGGCTGTCCGGTGACTGGGGCGGCGGCGGGGGTCTCGCCGACGAGGCGCTGTGGCACGCGGCGCGCGCCGAGGACGGCCGGGGCGGTCCGACCGCGCTGGCCCACGCCCTGCCCGCGCACTTCGGCCTCGACTCCATGTACGCGCTGATCGAGGCCCTGCACCTGAAGCACCTCGCGCACGAACGGCGGCACGAGCTGACGCCGGTCCTGTTCGCCACGGCGGCGGACGGCGATCCGGTGGCCCGCGCGCTCGTCGACCGGCTCGCGGAGGAGGTGGTGGCCATGGCCGCCGTCGCCCTGGCCCGCCTGGACCTCGTCGACGAGAAGACACCGGTACTGCTGGGCGGCAGCATCCTGGCGGCCCGGCACCCCCAACTCGACGACCGCGTACGGGAACTGCTGACCGCTCGCGCCCCCAAGGCGGTACCCCGGGTCGTCGCCGCCAGACCGGTCCTCGGATCCGCCCTCCTCGGTCTCGACCACCTGGGCGCCCCGGCCCGGGCGCACGCCCGCGTGCGGGAGTTTTACGAGCGGGTCTGACGCGCCGGGAACCGAACAGTTCGGGATGGCGTATTCATCAGCAGGGGAGGGACGGGATCTTCGCCGTACTGCGACTGTGCTGCAATCCGAACAAGATCGAGTCAAGGCCTGTGCGGATGTCAGTCCCGGCGGCGATACTTGCGGCCGTGCACCTCTTTCCGTGCTTCCCGGCGGCGGGCGGAGGTGACCGGCCGATGACCATGGGGGAGGTCAAGTGACGTACCAGCAGAAGGGCAGTTCGGCGCCACCGGGTCCACCGGGGCCGCCGCCTGTGTCCACCCTGCCCGCGGTGCCGCCGCAGGCTCCGCCTCCGGGGCCGCCGGTCCGGCCGGCCGCGCCCGACGCCGCGACGCCCCCACGCCGTACGGCCTGGGCGGAGGGCGTCGACCGGCTGCGGGCCGCGGCGACCACGGAGCCCGGGCGGCTGCGCATCATCGGCGCCGCGCTCGCCTTCCTCGTCATCGTGTTCGGCGCGGTCACCGCCTGGCAGATGACGGAGCGTTCGGCCGCCGCCGACGACGTGCTGCACAGCAGCCAGCCGCTGAGCGCCGACGCGGCGGACATCTACCGCTCCCTGGCCGCCGCCAACACGGCGGCGTCCAGCGGCTTCCTCGCGGGCGGCCAGGAGACGGCCGAGTCCCGCAAGCGGTACGAGGAGAACATCAGCCTGGCCGCGGACAAGCTGGTGACCGCCGCGACCAACTCCGAGCCCGGCTCGCCGTCCGAGAAGACCATCACCAAGCTCAACACGCTGCTGCCCGAGTACAAGGGCCTGGTCGAGCGTGCCCGGGCCAACAACCGGCAGGGCTTCCCCCTCGGCGGCGCCTACCTGCGGTACGCGAACGCGAAGATGCAGGTGATGCTCGGCGACGCCGAGGACCTGTACAAGGTGGAGAACCAGCAGCTGCGCTCCGACTACGACAACGCGACCCCCTACCCGTGGATCGCGATCGGTGTCGGCGTCGTCGCGATCGGCGGACTCGGCTGGGCCCAGCGGCGCAACTACCGGCGGACGAACCGGGTGCTGAACCAGGGCCTGGTGGCCGCCACCGCCGCGTCCACGGTCGTCCTGCTGTGGCTGGTCGTCGGTCACAGTGTCGCCCGCGCCGGGCTGAACGAGTCGTACGACGACGCGGTCCGCTCCCTGAACACGCTGAACGACGCCAGGATCGCCTCGCTCAAGGCCCGGGGCAACGAGAACCTGACGCTGGTCGCCCGCGGCGCGGAGACCAAAGAGGTCGGCACGGGCGAGAACAAGCAGGTCGTGGACGTGTTCGACAGCGACTACGAGCTGCAGATGAAGGAACTCACCGCCAAGCTGGGCGCCGCCGAGAACCTCGCCGACAACGACAGCGCGGGCGTGAAGCCGGTGGAGGCCGCGGCGGCCAACATGAAGGTCTGGAAGGAACGGCACAAGGAAGCCCGCGCGCAGGACAACGCGGGCAACTACCAGGGCGCGCTCGACAAGGTGATCGGCGCCAAGGTCGACAAGCCGACGGGCGAGTGCTTCGACAACGTGGACAAGGCCCTGCAGACGGCGATCGGCCACGAGTCGGCCCAGTTCAAGCAGGCGGCCGGCGACGGCCGGAGCGCGATGAACGGTCTCGCGGTCGGCGCCGCGGTGCTCGCCGTGCTGGCCGCGGCGGGCGCGGTGCTCGGCATCGGGCGCAGGCTGTCGGAGTACCGGTGAGAGGGGGCATGACGATGAACGCACGACGTTTGCGGTCCAGGCTGAAGGGCTGGGGCGGGGTCGGCGCGATGGCGGTCGTCTGCGCCCTCGCGGCGGTCTTCGCGCTGCTGCTGCCGGTGGCCCAGTCACGCGGCGGCGACAGTGCGGGCGTCGACGGCCAGGGAGTGGCCCACGGCGAGCAGGCCAAGGCCCCGAAGTGCGTGAAACCCGAAGCGCAGAGCCTGAACCCGGCGTCCGGCGACAAGGACGGCGAGACGGTCCAGCGGATCAAGGAGCGCGGCCAGCTGATCGTCGGCGTCGACCAGAACAGCTACCGCTGGGGCTACCGCGACCCGAACAGCGAGTCGGAGACCGCCGAGCTGGAGGGCTTCGACATCGACCTCGTGCACGCGATCGCGCAGGACATCCTCGGCGACCCGACGAAGGTCGTCTTCCGTGCCATCCCGACCAACCAGCGCATCCCGGCGATCCAGGGCGACAAGGTCGACATGGTGGTGCGCACCATGACGATCAACTGCGACCGGCTGAAGGACGTGGACTTCTCGTCGCCCTACTTCAAGACCGGCCAGCAGGTGCTCGCCGCGAAGGGCCCGGAGATCACGGGATACGACGAATCACTGGCGAACAAGCGGATCTGCTCGGCGACGGGCTCCACCGCCTTCGACACCCTGGAGGCGGACAAGGCGAAGGGCACCCTCGTCGCGTCCGCCGACATCAGGACCACGGTGCCGAACCAACTCGACTGCCTGGTAAGGCTGCAGCTCGGTGAGGTCGACGCGGTGGTGACCGACGGCGCGCTCGCCGCGAGCCAGGCCGCGCAGGACCCGACGGTCGAGCTCAAGGGCAAGCCGTTCACCCAGGAGTACTACGGCGTGGCGATGAAGAAGGGTGCCGACGATCTGGTACGCCGGGTCAACCAGATCCTGGTGGACTACCGCAAGGACGGCTGGCAGAAGTCGTACGACAACTGGCTCGCCGCGAGCCTCGGGACATCGTCCGGGCCGCCGCCGGTCGCGTACAAGTAGCCGACGGCCGGACGGGGAACACGGTCCTACGGGGAACAGCCGACAGGGACGACCAGGAACTACCGGGAACGACCGAAAGTGAGAGGTGATCGATGGGCGTCACGGGAGCCTCCGGGCCGGTTATGGACCGGGACGAGGTGGACCGTGCGCTGGCGCGGCTCGGCGCGGAGCACGAGGCCATCGAGACCTCGCTCCTCGCCCTGCAGGACCACGCGGGCCGCAGACTCCTCGAAGGCGCTGAGCTCACGGGCACGACCAAGGAGCGCTGGGGGGCCGCCGAGGCGTCGATCACCTTGCTGTGGGCGTATTTCGACGCGTACTCGGACGCGCTGCGTTCCGCGCGCCAGATCCGCTCGCGCAGACGCTGGTCGAACCGCGACGATCTCGTGGAGCTCACCGAACTGCTGCGCGGCGAGAGCGTCACGGTGGCCGGCAGCGCGTCCGCCACGGCCTCCGCGCCCACGATGGCCGGCACGGGCAAACTCAGCGAACGCTTCACGCTCGCCGAACTCGTGGACCGTATGAACGAGTTGTACGCGACCTCGCTCGACATGGTCGTCGCGGCCGACGCGGTGTGGTCGGCGCTGCCCGCCCGGATCGACTTACTGGCCGCGGAGTTGCAGCGCACCCGCCGGCTGGCGCACTCGGTGGGCGTACGGCCCGGTGAGCACCCGTCGGGTGACGACCTGGAGCGGATCACGCGGACGCTGACGTCTCTGCGCGAGCAGGTGATCTCGGACCCGCTGGACTTCTGGGTTCCCGCGCAGGGCAGTTCGGCGCCGGGCGGCGGCCGCCCCGACACCACGCGCTACGACCGCCAGGCGCGCGCCCTGGAGGAGGTGCGCCGCGAGATCGACGCCGTGCTCACCGTGCGGCAGGACGCGGAGGCGCGGCTGGTGAAGCTGCGGGACGTGCTCTCCCGCGCGGACCGCACCCTGGCCGAGGCGAGAAGTGCCCGCGGCGAGGTGCTGGCGAAGATCGCCGCGTCCGAGGTGCCCGCGGTGAGCGGTCCGCCGACCCAGCTGCAGGAGCAGTTGGCGACCGCCTCCGAGTACCGCAGGCACGCCCAGTGGCACCGGCTCTCGCCGCTCCTGGAGTCCCTGGAGGAGAAGGCCGAGGACGAACTGATGCGCGCCCGCGAGTCGTTGACCGCGGTCACCGCGCCCCTGGCGGTCCGCGCGGAGCTGCGCGGCCGCCTCGACGCGTACAAGGCGAAGGTCGCCCGGCACGGCCTCGCCGAGGACCCGCTGCTCGTGGAGCGGTACGACGCGGCGCGCCGCATGCTGTGGAGCGCGCCCTGCGACCTGCGTGTGGCGGAACAGGCGGTGCTGCGCTACCAGCACGCGGCCGCCGAACTGCTGGTGCCCAGGGTCCCCGGGCCAGGGGGGCTTCAGGACCGGAGGGGGGAATCGTGAGTGAGCAGAACGTGAGCGGACAGGGTCAGGGTCCGCAGCAGCAGTGCCAGCGGCCCGGCTGCTCGGGGTCGTACGAGGACGTGGGCGGCGGCGAGCTGTACTGCGACACGTGCGGTCTGGCGCCGGTCGTCTCCGCGAGCGGCATGGTGGGGTCGCCGCCGACCGGGATCACCGCGGGTGGCAAGGGTTCGCGCGGCTCAGGCAGCAGCAGCTCCCGGGCCTCCTCGCGCGCTTCGTCCCGCGCTTCCCGCTCATCGTCTCGCTCCGCGCAGTCCCGGCGCTCGGTGTCCGGCCGCCTCTCCCGCTCCGTGTCGGGGCGGACGACGGGCCGTTCGGTGTCGGTGCGCAGCTCCGGTTCGACCGCCGGGTCCTCCGGCCGCGGCCGGCTCGGCGTCGGCCTCGTGCAGGTCCCGGACGTGCCGCGCCCCGACCCGCGGCAGATGGTCCAGGAGAACCCCGAGGTCCCGGAGCGCAAGCGGTTCTGCTCGCGCTCCGACTGCGGGGCGCCGGTGGGGCGTTCGCGCGGCGACCGCCCCGGACGCACGGAGGGCTTCTGCACCAAGTGCGGCCACCCGTACTCGTTCGTGCCGAAGCTGCGGACCGGCGACATCGTGCACGGGCAGTACGAGGTCGTGGGCTGTCTGGCGCACGGCGGGCTCGGCTGGGTCTATCTCGCCGTCGACCGCGCGGTGTCCGACCGCTGGGTGGTCCTCAAGGGCCTCCTCGACACGGGCGACCAGGACGCGATGGCGGCCGCGATCTCCGAGCGCCGCTTCCTCGCCGAGATCGAGCACTCGAACATCGTGCGGATCTACAACTTCGTGGAGCATCTCGACCAGCGCACGGGCTCCCTCGACGGCTACATCGTCATGGAGTACGTGGGCGGCAAGTCCCTCAAGGAGATCGCCAACGGCCGCCGGACACAGGGCGGGAAGCGCGATCCGCTGCCGGTGGAGCAGGCCTGCGCGTACGGCATCGAGGCGCTCGAAGCCCTCGGCCATCTGCACAGCCGCAACCTGCTGTACTGCGACTTCAAGGTCGACAACGCGATCCAGACCGAGGACCAGCTGAAGCTGATCGACATGGGCGCGGTGCGCAGGATGGACGACGACGAGTCGGCCATCTACGGCACGGTGGGCTACCAGGCACCGGAGGTCGCCGAGGCAGGACCGTCGGTCGCCTCCGACCTCTACACGGTCGCCCGCACGCTGGCCGTGCTGACCTTCGACTTCCAGGGCTACACGAACGTGTTCGTGGACTCCCTGCCCGACCCCGGCAACATCGAGGTCTTCCGGACGTACGAGTCGTTCTACCGGCTCCTCGTACGGGCCACCGACCCCGACCCGGCCCGCCGGTTCGCCTCCGCGCAGGAGATGGCGGAGCAGCTCACGGGTGTGCTGCGCGAGGTCGTCTCCGTGCAGACGGGGCGGGCGCGGCCCTCGCTGTCCACGCTGTTCGGGCCCGAACTGAGGGTCACGGACACGGAGTTGTTCGGCGAGCTGGACGGGGACGTGTCGCGGCTCGGGGTGCGGGAGGTGCCGCTCGGGCGCCGGTCGAAGGCCCTCACGGCGGGCAACGGCGGCCCCACCGGGTCTCCCTCGGCCGCCCGCGCCGCCCTGACCGGCGGGCCCGGCGGATACGGGACTCCGGGCAACGGAGCGGACACGTACGGGACTTCGGGCAACGGCGGTGCGCCCGGCCTGGTCAGGCCACTGAACACCGCGTCCGCCGCGCTGGCGCTCCCGGTGCCGCGGGTGGACCCGGGCGACCCGAACGCCGGTTTCCTGGCGGGCCTCATCGCCTCGGCGCCCGCGGAGCTGATCACCGCGCTGCACGCGGCGCCCACCGGCTCCCTGGAGCTGCGGCTGCGCGAGCTGCGGGCGCGCCTGGAGATGGGCGAGCTGGGCAGCGCCACCAGGACGCTCGAAGCCCTGGAGGTGGACCATCCCGACGACTGGCGGGTGGTCTGGTACCGGGGCGTGGCGGCGCTCGCGAGCGGTGACCGCGAGGTCGCGGCGGTGTCCTTCGACGCGATCTACGACGCCTTCCCCGGCGAGCCCGCGCCCAAGCTGGCCCTCGGCCTGTGCGCGGAGGTCCTCGAACAGCTGGACAACGCCGCCGAGTACTACCGCCTGGTGTGGACGACCGACCCGAGCTATGTGAGCGCCGCGTTCGGCCTGGCCCGCGTCCAGCTCGCGGCGGGCGACCGCCGGGGCGCCGTACGGACGCTGGAGTCGGTGCCGGAGGCGTCGATCCACTACACGGCGGCCCGTGTCGCCGCCGTACGGGCCCGGCTGAGGCAGCGGCTGAGCCAGGCCGCCCCGCCCGCGCCGGGGGTGGCCGACGCACCGTTCCTGGACGACCTGACCTCGGCCGCGTCTCAGGTCGAGGCGCTCAACGGGTACGGTCTTGACGCGGTGCGCCGCGAGCAGTTGTCCACAGAGGTCCTCGGCTGTGCCCTCGACTGGGTACTCTCCGGTAGCCGGGGTTCCGCCCCGCCGGGCACCGGAGCACGGACCGTACTGCTCGGCAGTGAACTGGACGAGCGCGGCCTGCGCTTCGGCCTGGAACGCTCGTACCGGACGCTGGCCCGGCTCGCCCAGGGTGGCGAGGAGAGGATCGATCTGGTGGAGCGCGCCAACCGCTACCGCCCCCGGACGTGGGTGTAATTGATGTCGCAGATCCCCCAACTGTCCGCCTGCCCCAGCTGTGAGGAACCGCTGGAGTCGGGTGACCGTTTCTGCGGTGCGTGCGGGTACGACCTGTCGGCCGTACCCGCGCCGCCGGACGACAACCCCACGGTCACCATGAACGGCACGGCGGCACAGCCCCCCGCGGCCGCCGCGTCCGTGGACTGGCCGGTCGCCCCCGAGGTGGACAGCTCGGAGACGCCCGCGCCCGTGGTCCTGCCGACGGACATCGACGGCCGGGAGTCGGGCGGCTCCGACAGCCCCGGCGTACGGTTCGACCGGCCCGCCGGGGTGCCCGCCGAGCCGGAGGAGTACCCGCTGGCCGCGCCGCTGCCTCCCGAGGCGCCGCCCGCCGACCCGCGGGCGGCCGGTGATCCCCGTACGGCCGGCCCCGCGACACCCGCCGCGGGCACCAAGGTCTGCGTGGCCTGCCGCGCGGGCCAGGTCGACCGGGACGGCTACTGCGAGAACTGCGGGCACGCCCAGCCGCGCGAGCGCGACCACATGGAACAGGAGCTGAGCGCGGTCTCCGCGGTCAGCGACCGGGGTCTGCGCCACCACCGCAACGAGGACGCGTTCGCCGTCTCCTCGACCGCGCTGCCCGACGGTTCGCCGGCGGTCGTCGCGATCGTCTGCGACGGCGTGTCCTCGGCGACCCGCCCCGACGAGGCCTCGCTCGCCGCGTCCCGGGTGGCCAACGAGTCCCTCCTGGCGGCCCTGCCACGCGGTACGCACCCGCAGCAGGCCATGCACGAGGCGATCCTCGCGGCCGCGGAGGCGGTCAACTCCCTCGCGGACCGCTCCGCTCCGGCCCACGAGCACCAGCCGCACGTGAACGCCCCCGCCTGCACTCTCGTCGGCGCCGTCGTCACCCCCAGCCTGCTGATCGTCGGCTGGGTCGGCGACAGCCGCGTCTACTGGGTCCCGGTGGACCGGACCCAGCCCCCGGCCCGGCTCACCGAGGACGACTCCTGGGCCGCCCAGATGGTCGCCGCGGGCCTGATGAGCGAGGCGGAGGCGTACGCCGACGAGCGGGCCCACGCCATCACGGGCTGGCTCGGGGCGGACGCGTACGAACTGGAGCCGCACACCGCTTCCTTCAAACCGGACCGGCCGGGTGTAGTGGTGGTGTGCACCGACGGACTGTGGAACTACGCGGAGGCGGCCGAGGAGATGGCCGAGGTCATGCCGCCCGATGCCGCGGACCGGCCGCTGCACAGCGCCCAGGTCCTCGTCGGCCACGCCCTGGACGGCGGCGGCCACGACAACGTAACAGTGGCCGTCCTGCCGTTCCCGGCCCCGTCACAGGGGGCAGGATCGGCCTGAGGCCGCAGCGGTGTCGGCTTCGACGGCCGGTCGGGACCGGCCGAGGACCGGAGGGGACCGGTCCGCCTACTGACATCACCCACGCTTCGTGGGAGTCCTGAGGGGGAGCAGAGAAGGCATGGCCAATTTCTCGAAGTCGAACGTGCCGCAGTTCTCGGTGGATGTGTACCAGAACGAGTACCTGCCGGAAGGCGGCCGCGAGGTCAACGCGATCGTCACGGTGACCTCGACCGGCGGCGGCACGATGGGGAGTGCCGTCTCGGCGCCCCACCTCTACACACCGGGCCAGGGCCCGGACGCGGCCGTGGCGATCATGGTCGACTGCTCGGGGTCCATGGACTACCCGCCGACCAAGATGCGGGGCGCCCGGGACGCGACGGCCGCCGCGATCGACGCCCTGCGCGACGGGGTGCACTTCGCGGTGATCGGCGGCACGCACGTGGCCAAGGAGGTCTACCCCGGCGGCGGCCGCCTCGCCGTCGCCGACGCGCAGACCCGCGACCAGGCCAAGCAGGCGCTGCGCAAGCTGAGCGCGGGCGGCGGTACGGCGATCGGCACCTGGCTGCGGCTGGCCGACCGCCTGCTGTCCTCGGCGGACGTCGCCATCCGGCACGGCATCCTGCTCACCGACGGCCGCAACGAACACGAGTCGCCCGAGGACCTCAAGGCCTCCCTGGACGCCTGCGCGGGCCGGTTCACCTGTGACGCGCGTGGCGTCGGCACGGACTGGGAGGTCAAGGAGGTCACCGGGATCGCGTCCGCGCTGCTCGGCACCGCCGACATCGTCGCCGACCCGGCGGGCCTGTCCGCCGACTTCACGCAGATGATGGAGACGGCCATGGGCAAGGAGGTCGCGGACGTCGCGCTGCGGCTGTGGACCCCGGTCGGCACGGCGATCAAGTTCGTCAAGCAGGTCGCCCCCACGGTCGAACAGCTGACCGACCGCCGTACGGAGGCAGGCCCCCGCGCCGGGGACTATCCCACCGGCTCCTGGGGAGACGAGTCCCGTGACTACCACGTCTGCGTCGAGGTGCCCGAGGCCGGCATCGGCCAGGAGATGCTCGCCGCCCGGGTCTCCCTGGTGATCCCGCAGGGCGACGGAACCGCGCAGACACTGGGCGCGCAGGGTCTCGTACGGGCCGTGTGGACCGACGACATGGTGGCGTCCACGTCGATCAATCCGCAGGTCGCGCACTACACGGGTCAGGCGGAACTGGCACAAGTCATCCAACAGGGTCTGGATGCCCGTAAAGCGGGAGATGCCGACGGGGCAACGGCCAAGCTGGGCCGCGCGGTTCAGCTCGCAAGTGCCTCCGGAAACGCGGATACGGCGAAACTGCTTGCGAAGGTGGTGGACGTGGTCGATGCCGCGGCAGGTACTGTGCGATTGAAAGCAAAGGTCGAGTCGGCCGACGAGATGACTCTCGAAACCCGGTCCACAAAGACTGTTCGTGTAAAGAAGTAGTGCGGTACGGCTCCTCCCGGGGCCGTCAGCAGCAACGAGCCCGGCCCTCTTGGGGCGGAGAACTTCGGCCCCCCGGGCCGGAACAGGAGAGGGGGAAGCGCCGACATGCCGACCTGCCCGAACGGACACCAGTCGGGTTCCGACGACTGGTGCGAGGTCTGCGGTCACCGCATGGCCGGTGCCGTGCCCCCGCCACCTCCGCCGCCGCCCCCGGCGGCCGGCTACGGCTATCCGCCGCCCGGTTCTCCCCCGCCGCCGCCCGGCCAGGGCGGCCGCCCGCATCTGTCCGCGGTGCCCGACCCGTCTCCCGAGCAGGAGCTCTGCCCGCAGTGCCGTACGCCGCGCGAGGGCGGGGCGCCGTTCTGCGAGGAGTGCCGGTGGAACTTCCTGACGAACACCGCGACTTCGTACACTCCGGCCGCGCCGCGGCCGCCGTCACCCGGCGCCGGCCCCGGGCCTGGCCCCGGCGGCCCGAACCCGGCGCTCCGGTTCCAGCAGCAGCCGCCCGGACAGCCCGCTCCTGGCACTAACACCGGTACCGGCGGGTTCGACTACCAGGGCTCCCGGCCGTCACAGATGAACCGGCCCGCGGAACCGATTCCGCCGTACGGCGAGGACCCGTCCGGGTTCCCCGGCGATCCGTCCCGGCCGTTTCCTCCGCCGCCAGGGCCCGGAGGCACGGGCCCCGGGGCGAACGGGCCGGGGATGCCGCCCGGCGGGTACGGCGGTCCTGACGGGTCCGGTGGATACGGCGGTCCCGACGGGCCTGGTGGGCCCGGTGGACCTGGTGGGCCTGGTGGTTCCGGCGGCCAGGGCGGACCGAATGGTTACGGCGGGCCCGGCGGCCCTGGTGGTCAGGGCGGTCCGGGTGCGCCGCAGGGGTTCCAGCAGGCCGGTCCGTCCGCTCCGCCCGGGTACCCGCAGGAGACCGGACATCCGCAGGGACCCGGTGGGCCGTCCTTCGGGGGCGGTGACGACGACTGGGTGCTTCCGCCGCCGTCCACCGGCGGTCCCGGCGGCGCTCAGGGCGGCCAGAGCGGTCAGGGTGGCCCCGGCGGTCCTCCCGGCCCCGGTGGCGGTTACGGATACCCGCAGCCCGGCTCGACCCAGGCGCCTCCCGGGTACCAGCAGCAGCCGCTGCCGTGGAACATCACGATCGGTCCCGACCGCGATTACTTCATGGCGATGATGCAGCGCTCCGGGCCGGAGGCCGCGGGCCTCAACCTGCCCGCGTACTCACCGGAACAGCAGCGTCCGCTCACCGGCAACCAGATCACCATCGGCCGCCGCCGGCACTCCACCGGCGACACCCCGGACATCGACCTGTCGGTGCCGCCGGAGGACCCGGGCGTCTCGCACCAGCACGCGGTCCTCGTCCAGCAGCCCGACGGCACCTGGGCGGTCGTCGACCAGAACTCCACCAACGGCACCACGGTCAACGGCGCCGAGGAGCCCATCCAGCCCTTCGTCCCCGTACCACTGCAGGACGGCGACCGGGTGCACGTGGGGGCATGGACGACGATCACGATCAGGCGGGGCTGAGCCCCGCAAGGGGC
This sequence comes from Streptomyces sp. NPDC050704, assembly GCF_040654355.1. Classification (NCBI taxonomy): domain Bacteria; kingdom Bacillati; phylum Actinomycetota; class Actinomycetes; order Kitasatosporales; family Streptomycetaceae; genus Streptomyces; species Streptomyces sp. NPDC050704. Next base: position 76,412 of record NZ_JBFAHW010000017.1, read on the forward strand.
GCGGGCCCCGCAAGGGGCGCGGGCCCCGCAAGGGGCGCGGGGAACGGCGCGACCAGCCCCCAACGGCCCGCGGCAAACGAACCACCCGAACCAGCGGAGCTCACGGCAGCGGCCAGGCGTACGGCCCTTCGGGGTCGTCCAGCCACGCCCACGCTCGTTCGCCGCTGACAGTAATCCCGTACCGCCCGCGCACCGGCCGCTCCTCGCGCTCCCACAGCGCGTACGCCTCGTGCGGGTCGAGGGTGCCCACCGTCAGCGTCAGCAGGAACCGGAACAGCTCGTGTCGCCCGGCCGGGCGCGGCAGCCCCTCCAGGTCCATGTCCGGGAGCTCCGCCTCGGGCCGGCCGCCGCCGCGCAGGGGCACGAAGTAGGCGGGCGTGGACAGGAAACGGCCCTCGGCGTACCCGGAGTCCCGTACCCGCAGGGCGATCAGCCCGGTGGCGAACGGCGCGAGGATCCGGGCGCCCGGGCGGCACTGGGCCAGCCAGGGGCGCGGGATCGAGCTCATCGTGCAGGTGGCGATGATCCGGTCGAAGGGGCCGCGCTCGGGGCAGCCGCGCGCGCCGTCGCCGGTGACGACGGCCGGGTGGTGGCCGGCGGCGGCCAGGTGCCGCCGGGCGGACTCGGTGATCTCCGGGTCCAGGTCGACGGTGGTGACGAGTTCGTCGCCCAGCCGGTGCGAGAGCAGAGCCGCGTTGTAACCGGTGCCCGCGCCGATCTCCAGGACCGCGTGCCCGTCCCGCACCTCCAGCTCGGCCAGCATCTTCGCCATCAGGGACGGCTGGCTGCTGGACGACAGCAGCTCGCCGTCACGCAGCCGCGTGGCCAGCGGGGCGTCGGCGTACGCGCCGCGCAGCCACTTCTCGCGCCTGCGCAGGCTGGGGTCCTCGCCCCATCTGCGCTCGTAGCCGCCCTGCACACCGACGTAGTAGTACGGCACGAAGAGGTGGCGCGGGACGCTCTCGAAGGCCTCCCGCCACACCGGGTCGGCGTCCCAGGCCCCGCTCGCCCCGATCTCGCGCACCAGGGCCGCCCGCGCCGTGGCGGCGAGGTCGTCGAGGCCGTGGTCGATGGCGTGCGTACCCATACGTCCACTGTGCGGCGGGACGGGCCGGGAGGCGAGCGCCAGGACCCCAGGGCGCCAAAGAGAGTCATGGTCCTAAGTCTTGAGTCCTCGGTCCCGCCGTCTGAGACCATGGACAGCGTGGCTGCAATTCCGGGGACGACCCCCGGGCCCCCGGCCGAACGGGCCAGGGGCTGACCAGAGCGACTTAAGCGACTTATGTGAGGCCAACCGACGTGGTCGAGATTCCCCGCGGCACTCTTCAGGAGCAGACCTTCTACGAGCAGGTCGGCGGCGAGGAGACCTTCCGGCGACTCGTGCGCCGTTTCTACGAAGGTGTCGCCGAGGACCCGTTGCTGCGGCCCATGTATCCCGAGGAGGACCTGGGCCCGGCCGAGGACCGCCTCACGCTGTTCCTGATCCAGTACTGGGGCGGCCCGACGACGTACAGCGAGAACCGCGGCCATCCGCGGCTGCGCATGCGTCACGCGCCCTTCGCCGTCGACCGCGCGGCGCACGACGCCTGGCTGAAGCACATGCGGGTCGCCGTCGACGAGCTCGGCCTCTCGGAGGAGCACGAGCACACGCTGTGGAACTACCTGACGTACGCGGCGGCGTCGATGGTGAACACGGAGGGCTGAGGCCCCACCGCCGTAACCGAACCGCAATCACGCACGGGTATTGACGGGCCCCGGCCCCGGTGTCATGGTTACGCCCATCGAGACATCAGATGTCTGACGTCAGATCTCGTGATCGCCATGCTGATGGTGGTTGACGGTGATCGCCTGATGACAGACTTCTGGTCACCACCCGTCGAGACCCGCCCGCCGGAGGCCCAACGATGTCGCTCTCCGAAGACCTCGCCGAGCAGCTGCTCAGCGCGATCATCGACGGCACGTACCTGCCGGACGCCGCCCTCCCCCCGGAGGCCGAGCTCGCCGAGCAGTCGTCCGTGAGCCGTCTGACCGTCCGCGAGGCGGTGAAGCAGCTGCGCGCCCAGAACGTCGTACGTGTCGTCCGCGGCCGGGGCACCTACGTGAACCCGCCGGACCGCTGGACCGCCCTGGAACACGTGGTCCGCGTGGCGTCCCGCTCCTCGCACACCGCCCTCTCCGAGCGGCTCATCGAGGCCCGCCGCCTCATCGAGAACGGCGCGACGGAACTCGCCGCCGTGCGCCGCGGCGAGGCCGACCTCGCCGAGCTGCGCGAGCACCTCGCGACGATGCGCGAGGCGGCCGACGCGGGCGACACGGAACAGTTCGTCCAGGCCGACATCGACTTCCACGCCACGGTCATGCGGGCGACCGGCAACCTCTTCGTCCCGCTCCTCTTCGAGCCCTTCGGCCCGCTCCTGGCGGAGGGCCGCCGCGAGACCTCGGCGGTCCCCCAGATCCGGGTCAACGCGATCGCCCACCACGAAGCGGTCCTGATCGCCCTGGAGTCCGGCGACCCGGAGAAGGCCCGCCGCGCGATGGACGCCCACATGAACCAGACGGCGAACGACCTGCGCACGCACGTCATCAAGGACCCGGACACCCGCTGACGTACGCGGCGGCGAACCGCCATGCCGATGAACCGCCGACGTAGCGGCGGCAGTTCACACGGCCGGCGCGGCTGGTGGCACGCGTGCCGCTGCGGGCACCTGTGCCACCTGCCACCGGGCGCGGCACCGTTCCGAACCGAGCGACACCCCACAGGCACGGGCGAGCGGTCCCACGCCCAGGCCTCACCCCCGGGTCCCACCCGCAGGCAACCCACCACCCCAGCCCCCCTCAGGGGCGCGAGGCTGCATCGACATGCGGCTCCGCCGCGTGGGCGCGACCAGCCCACCACAACCCGCAGCAGATCCACGCACCTCCCATCCCCGAGCCCCAGCCCCAGCCCCAGCCCCGACTGAAATCCCCAGGAATCGCCATGTCCCTACCCCGTCATGCCCTTCCCGAGCCCGAAGTCCTCGCCGGCCTGCCTCCGGTCCGCGAGGTCCCCGCCGCCGAGGTAGCCGCGAGAATCCGGTCCGCACCCCGCCTCGTGGTCCTGGACGACGATCCCACCGGCACCCAGACCGTCAAGGACATCCCCGTCCTCACCACCTGGACGGTCGACGACCTCCGCTGGGCCCTGCGCCAGGACAGCACCGCTTTCTTCGTCCTCACCAACACCCGCAGCCTCGCCCCCGCCGACGCCGCCGACCGCAACCGCGAGATCGTCCGCGCCCTCCACCAGGCATCCCGGGCCGAGGGCGTCCCCTACGCCATCGCCTCCCGGAGCGACTCGACCCTCCGCGGCCACTTCCCCCTGGAAACGGACGTGCTGGCCGAGGAGTTGACGGCCCAGGGCGCCCCCGCCCCCGACGGAGTCGTCGTCGTCCCCGCCTATATCGAGGCCGGCCGCCTGACCGTCGACTCGACGCACTGGATGCGCACCCCGGACGGTCTTCTCCCGGTCGGCGAGAGCGAGTTCGCCAAGGACGCCACCTTCGGCTACCGCTCCTCCCGCCTCCCCGACTGGATCGAGGAGAAGACGCACGGCCGCACCCCCGCCGGCAAGGTCCTCCGCATCACGCTCACGGACCTGCGCGTCGAGGGCCCCTCCCACGTGGCGACGCTCCTCTCGACCCTTCGCGACGGCGCGCCCGCCGTGGTGGACGCGGTCTGCGACGACGACCTCCGCGTCCTCGCCCTGGCCCTCGCCGAGGCCGAGGAGAACGGCGCCCACCTCCTCTACCGCGTGGGCCCCTCCTTCGTACGCGCCCGAGCCGGTCAGTCCGCCCACCCGCCGCTCACTCCCGCCGAACTCCGCCCGCTGCGCGGCGACGCCCCGCACGGCCTCATCGTCGTCGGCTCCCATGTCTCCCTGACCACCCGCCAGTTGGACCGCCTGCGCGAACAGCAGGAGAGTCAGCGGGGCGGTAAGCCAGACGGTCAGCCGGGCGGTCCGCAGGACAACCTCACCGAGTACGAGCTCGACGTCGCCCAACTCCTCGACGACACCCGCCGCGCCACCCACATCCGCGAGATCGCCACCGCCGCGGCGGCCGCCCTGGAGACCTCCGACGCGGTCATCCGCACCACCCGCACGCTCGTCACCGGCACGGACCCGGACACCAGCCTCGCCATCTCGCGGAGCGTCTCGGCCGCCCTCGTCGAAGCGGTACGCCTCGTCAACGCCGCCCGCCGCCCCGCCTTCGTCATCGCCAAGGGCGGCATCACCTCCAGCGACACCGCCACCCACGGCCTGGAGATCCGCCGCGCCTGGGCCCGCGGCACGCTGCTCCCGGGCATCGTCTCCCTCTGGCAGCCCGTCGACGGCCCGGCCGCGGGCATCCCGTACGTCGTCTTCGCGGGCAACGTCGGCGGCGACAACGCCCTCGCCGACGCCCTCGCCCTGCTGAGGAGCGCCGCCTGATGCTGCTGACCGGAACGGAAGGCCTGGAGGCCCTCACCGAGGCGTACGAGACCGGCTACGCGCTCCCCGGCTTCGTCGCGTACAACCTCGAAACCGTCCAGGGCATCGTCACCGCGGCCGAAGCCTCCGCAGATCACCCGGTACTGATCCAGGCAAGTTCGAGCCCCTTCAAACACGCGGGCCACGACGCGGTGACCGAGGCGGCGTCCCGAGTCATCACTCAACTGACGCCACAGCCCGCGTAGTTCAGGGCGACGGACGGCCTGACTGCTGAACTGCTGAACTGCTGAACTGCCGGACTTCCTACAGCCGCAGGCGACCGCGCCGCAGGGCGCCCACCCGGGCGAGCCCACCCATCACCCCGGCCGGCTCCAGCGGCGCGGGACTGCATCGATATGCGGCTCCGCCACGTAGGCGCGCCCCCCAGCCAGCCAGCCCGCAGACGTCCCACGCCCCCCAACCCCCAGCCCCCTCAGGGGCGCGAGGAACTGCGCGACCAGCCCCCTCCGACCTGCAGCCGTACTTCCTCCCCACGCACCCCCGTCCCCTCCCCGAAGGACCCCCGAATGACAACCCCTCCCCGCACCGCAGTGATCGGCCTCGGCGCCATGGGCCTCCCCATGGCCACCCGCCTGGCCGCCCACCTCCCGGTCACGGCCTACGACATAGCCGAAACCCGCCGAGCCCTGGTCACAAAGGCGGGCGGCACCGGCGCCGACTCCCCCGCCGAGGCGGCCCGGAACGCGGACATCGTCCTCCTCGCAGTCCGAGACCAAGCCCAAGTGGAAAGCGCCCTCTTCGCCCAGCACGGCGCGGCCGAAACCCTCCGCCCCGGCGCCACCGTCATCCTCACCAGCACGGTCGGCCCGGAAGCGGCCCGCACCACAGCCGCCCGCCTCGCGGGGAACGGCATCCTCACGGTCGACGCCCCGGTCAGCGGCGGCCCCGTACGCGCGGGCAACGGCGACCTCCTCATCGTCGTCGGCGCCGAGGACAAGGCCCTGAACCTGGCCCGCCCGGTGCTGGACCTCCTCGCCTCCACCCTCACGGTCGTGGGCCCCCGCCCGGGCGACGGCCAGGCCCTCAAGGCCATCAACCAGCTCCTGGCCGGCGTCCACATCGCCGCCGCCGCGGAGGCCGTCGCCCTCGCCCGCGGCCTGGGCCTCGACCCGGCCACGGTCGTGGAGAGCCTCCGGCACGGCGCGGCCGGCTCGTTCATGTTCGCCGACCGCGGCCCCCGCATGGTCGAGACGTACGAGGACGGCCCGGACCCCGAGGTGAAGTCCCGCCTCGACATCTTCGTGAAGGACATGGGCATCGTCACCGGCATCGCCCGGGACGCCCACGTCCCGGTCCCCCTCGCGGCCGCCGCCGAACAGCTCTACCTCCTCGGCGAGCACGCCGGCCTCGCCGCCCACGACGACTCCTCGGTCGTCACCGTCCTCTCCCCGAAGACCCCGACCCCGACCCCCGAGAGCACCCCGCAGACCGCGCAGACCGCGCAGACCGCCGAGAACGACTCCCCAGAGGGAGAGACCCGATGAGCCACACCACCCTCCTTCTGATAGCCCTCGCCGGAGTCGCCACCCTTCTGCTGCTGATCCTCCGCGCCAAGGTCCAGCCCTTCGTCGCCCTGGTCGTCGTCTCCATCGGCGTCGCGCTCGCCGCCGGCGTCCCGGCCGCCGACCTGGTGAAGACGATCGAGGAGGGCATGGGCTCCACCCTCGGCCACATCGCGACGATCATCGCCCTGGGCGCGATGATCGGCCGGATCATCGAACTCTCCGGCGGCGCCCAGTCGTTCGCCCACTCCCTCATCGACCGCTTCGGCTCCAAGCGCACCCCGCTCGCGCTCACCGTCGCCGGATTCGTCCTCGGCATCCCGGTCTTCTTCGAGGTCGGCCTGATCATCCTGATGCCGATCGCGTACGGCGTCGCCCGCGCCTCCCGCAAGCCCCTGCTCGTGTACGCCCTCCCGATGGGCGCCGCGATGCTCACCGTGCACGCCTTCCTGCCCCCTCACCCGGGCGCGGTCGCCGTCACCCAGGCCATCGGCGCCGACCAGGGCCTGGTCCTGCTCGTCGGCATCCCGCTGACCGCCGTCGTGGTCCTGCTCGGCTTCCTGGTGTCGCGCCGCATGACCCGCCGCGAGTACCCGATGGACCCGACCGTGTACGCCGAGGTCTACGGCGAGGACGGCCTGGCCGCCGATGCCCCTGTCATCCCTGACATCCCTGATGCCTCCAATGCCCCCGATGTCTCCGATGACGGAGCCACTCCGGCCCCGGGTGGCGGCACCTCCGTACCCACCGAGCCCGCCGGGGACGACGGCCACGGAACCGCCGTACTCACCAAGCCCTCCGCGACCGCCACGAATGCCGCGGCCGCCGGCACCGCCGAGGCCGGCCCGCCACCCTCCTTCGGCATGGTGCTGGCCCTGATCGTCACCCCGATCCTGCTGATCCTCCTCGGCACCCTCGGCCAGAACCTGCTCGACGAGGGCTCCACCCTCCGGGCCGTCCTCACGGTCCTCGGCGCCCCGATGGTGGCCCTGCTGATCGACGTCGCCCTGTGCGGGTACTTCCTGGGCGCCCGCCGCGGCTGGAACCGCACCCGCATCGCCGAGGTCATGGGCTCCGCCCTGCCGCCCGTGGCGATGGTGATCCTGGTGGCGGGCGCGGGCGGTGTCTTCGGCAAGGTCCTGGTGGCGAGCGGCATCGGCGACGCGATCGCCGACGTCCTCGACCGCACCGGCCTGCCCGCCCTCTTCCTCGCCTTCCTGATGGCAATGACCCTGCGCGCCGCCCAGGGTTCGACAACGGTGGCCCTGATCACCAAGGCCGGCATCCTCGGCCCGCTCCTTGAGCGCGCCGACCTGTCCACGGGCCAACTCTCCCTGGTAGCCCTGGCGATGGGCGCGGGCGGCCTCGCCGTCTCGCACATCAACGACGCGGGCTACTGGATGTTCACCAAGCTCGCCGGCCTCGACGTGGCCTCCGGCCTGCGCACCTGGACGGTCCTCACGACCATCATGGGCATGATCGGCTTCGGCCTCACGGCAGCCCTCTGGCCTCTCATGTAACGGTCCGGGGAGGGTCAGGGGTCAGCGGACGCTGACGTCCAACGCCCCAAGTCCCGCCCTGCGTACGGCGATCGACCCGTACGGTGTACGCAGCCTGAGCCACGCGCCCGACGAGAGCAGCCTCAACACGGCCTCGTCGGGCGCGTCGGGCGCGGCCGTGCGTGGCGGCCGCAGGAATCCCAGCGACTGCGCCGCGTGCGCGGCCCGCACCGGCAGGTCCGTGTCCCCGACCGGCCGAGACCAGATCTCCCGCCCGATCCGGTCGAGCGCTGCCCGGGTGCGTTCTTCGGGCGCCAACTCATCGATGCGCGACCGGAATTCGGCGACCACCGCGGTCACCATCGCGCGCACCGCGGCCGGCGCGGGCAGCCCCGGCTCCGGCCGCCAGCCGCCACGCGGCGGCAGCACCCCGGCCCACGGCGGACCGGTGACGGCGGCGGGCACGTTCGCCGTGGCCGCCGACTCGTCGATTGACTCCAGGAGTTCACCGGCCGAGACGGTCACGTCGAGCGTGTCGTCGAGCCCGTCCTCGTACGGCTTCGCGAGCCGCGCCGTACGGATCGCGAGCACCTCGAACGACGGCGGCCTGCCGAACACCGCGAGCGTCTGCCCCGACGCCTGCAGCCGTACCGCGGCCGCGCGGTCGTAGTGGATCAGCCGGGCCAGGAAGGCGGAGAGGTCCGCCACCTCCCCCTCGTCGACGAGGTGCAGGACCGTCATGCCGCGACGGCCCCCGCAGGATCGTCCTCGTCGTCCGCGTACTCCTCCAGGAACGACCGCTCCTCAGCGGTGATCCGGCGCGGCCGCTGCGCCTCGAAGTCGAACGGCACTATCACCGTCTGGGCGCGGACATACACCTGGTCCGGGTCCTTGACCTCGTAGGCGATGGTGAACGACGCCGCTCTTATCCGCGTGACCCACAGCTCGATGTCCACCGGCGCGTGCCGGTGCGTCAACTGCCGCTTGTAGTCGATCTCATGGCGCGCCACCACGGACCCCTGCTGGAAATCCTTGTCCGGGCGGAACAGGAAGTCGATACGCGCCTCCTCCAGATAGCGGAGGAAGACCACGTTGTTGATGTGGCCGTACGCGTCCATGTCCGCCCAGCGCAGCGGGCAGCGGTAGATGTGCCGCAAGATCAGTCCCGGGTCAGCTTCTTGTAGGTGGCGCGGTGCGGACGCGCGGCGTCCGGTCCGAGCCGCTCGATCTTGTTCTTCTCGTACGACTCGAAGTTGCCCTCGAACCAGAACCACTTGGAGTCGCCCTCGTACGCGAGGATGTGCGTCGCGACTCGGTCGAGGAACCACCGGTCGTGGGAGACGACCACCGCGGCACCCGGGAACTCGAGCAGCGCGTTCTCGAGCGAGGACAGGGTCTCGACGTCGAGGTCGTTGGTCGGCTCGTCGAGGAGCAGCAGGTTGCCGCCCTGCTTGAGGGTCAGCGCGAGGTTCAGGCGGTTGCGCTCACCACCGGAGAGGACACCGGCCGGCTTCTGCTGGTCCGGGCCCTTGAACCCGAAGGCGGACACGTACGCGCGGGACGGCATCTCGACCTGGCCCACGTTGATGTAGTCCAGCTCGTCGGAGACGACGGCCCACAGCGACTTCTTCGGGTCGATGTTCTCGCGGGTCTGGTCGACGTACGAGATCTTGACGGTCTCGCCGACCTTGATCTCGCCGGAGTCCGGCGTCTCCAGGCCCTGGATCATCTTGAAGAGGGTGGTCTTGCCGGCACCGTTCGGGCCGATGACGCCGACGATCCCGTTACGCGGCAGCGTGAACGAGAGGTCGTCGATGAGGACCTTGTCGCCGAAGCCCTTGGAGAGCTTGCTGACCTCGACGACGATGCTGCCGAGCCGCGGGCCCGGCGGGATCTGGATCTCCTCGAAGTCCAGCTTCCGCATCTTGTCCGCCTCGGCGGCCATCTCCTCGTAACGGGTGAGCCGCGCCTTGGACTTGGCCTGCCGGCCCTTGGCGTTGGACCGCACCCACTCGAGCTCTTCCTTGAGCCGCTTGGCGCGCTTGGCGTCCTTCTGGCCCTCGACCTTGAGGCGGGACTGCTTCTTCTCCAGGTACACGGAGTAGTTGCCCTCGTAGCCGATGGCACGGCCGCGGTCGAGCTCCAGGATCCAGCCCGCGACGTTGTCGAGGAAGTACCGGTCGTGGGTGACGGCTACGACGGTGCCGTCGTACTTCGCGAGGTGCTGCTCCAGCCACTGCACGGACTCGGCGTCCAGGTGGTTGGTGGGCTCGTCGAGCAGCAGCAGGTCGGGCGCTTCGAGCAGCAGCTTGCAGAGCGCGACGCGGCGCTTCTCGCCACCGGAGAGGTTGGTGACCGGCCAGTCACCGGGCGGGCAGCCCAGCGCGTCCATGGCCTGCTCCAGCTGCGTGTCCAGGTCCCACGCCTTGGCATGGTCCAGGTCGTCCTGGAGCTTGCCCATCTCCTCCATCAGCGCGTCCGAGTAGTCGGTCGCCATGAGCTCGGCGACCTCGTTGAAGCGGTGCAGCTTGCCCATGATCTCGGCAGCGCCGTCCTGCACGTTCTGCAGAACCGTCTTCGACTCGTCCAGCGGCGGCTCCTGCAGCAGCATGCCGACGGAGTAGCCCGGCGACAGGAACGCGTCACCGTTCGACGGCTGCTCAAGGCCCGCCATGATCTTCAGCACGGTCGACTTACCGGCACCGTTCGGACCGACGACGCCGATCTTCGCTCCCGGCAGGAAGTTCAGGGTGACGTCATCGAGAATCACCTTGTCGCCGTGCGCCTTGCGCGTCTTGCGCATGGTGTAGATGTACTCAGCCAAGAGAAACCGTCCGGACGCTTGAAATCGGCAGTGGGCAGATACACCCCATCTTGCCGTACGGCCACCCCTCGGCGGAAACCAGTACTTCGGCGCACCCCCGGCCCACCCGCCCTCAACTCGCGCTATGTAGTCGGCTCGTCACCATTTGTCGCGGCAAGCGTCACCGGGCGGCGAGCCGAACGGTCAGCGAGCTGTCACTCACTGTCCAGTTGTCAAGGTGCTGTTTCTGCTGTGCGCCCAGTCCTGCTCTTCCGTGAGCCGGGTCCTGTTCTTCCCCGGGCTCAGTCCTGCGTCGGCGTCTTCTTCTTGCGGACGAGGACCACCGCGGCGCCGCCGACCACGACGAGGGCGATGGCGACCCCCGCTATCACCGGGGTGGCGCTGGAGGCGCCGGTCTCGGCCAGGTCGGTGGTCGCGGTGGCGGTGCCGCCGCCGAGCGTGGCCGGGCTGGGCTCGCTCAGTGTCTGGGTCGTCTTGCCGACGGCGCTGCTCTGCGTCTGGCAGTCGAGTACGCCCGCGATCCGCTTCTCGTAGCCGTGCGGTCCCTTGATCGTGAAGTCGTACGGCTGGTCCTCCTGCAACGGGACCGTCACCGTCTGCGACGCGCCCGCCTCCACGGTGTGCTCGAAGCCCATCAGCTCGAAGGTGAAGGGCTCGTCGCCCTCGTTGGTCGCCGTGATGTCCACGCCGCCCTTGGCGCAGTTCTTCTCGGCCGACAGTGCGGGTATCGCACCCGTCTTCGCCCAGTTCGCGGTGGCCGTCGCGGAGACCGTGGACTCGCTGGAGCCGGCCAGGATCTGGGTCTGACTCCTGGTCTCGGAGGCGAAGGCCCGGCCGACCGGCACCGTGGTCGAGGCCTGCACCGTCAGCGTGGCCGAACCGGCCGCGGCGCCCTTGGGGACGTCGAAGAACAGCTCGCTGCCATCGGCCGCGGACGTGATCTTCTCGCCGTCCCTGTCGACGACCTTCACCCCGTTCGCCGCGTCGGCGGGCGGCGTCACCGTCGCGCCGGCCGCGTTGGTGTGCACCGTGACAGGGCCGAGCAGCTCACCGGTGGCGCCGGAGACCGCGGGCGGATCCAGGGTCAGTGAGGCCTTGGGCTCCGCGAGGTTCCGCGCGCTCCGCTGCAGATAGTCGGCGAGCCGCTCCGCCCGCGGGTCCACGGCGTCCACGTCGGCACCGTCCGAGTACCGCCAGATCGCCACCTGGGTGGCGACCGCCGCGTCCTGCTCGGTGAGGCCGCTCACGCCCGCCTTCACGCCCAACGCGGCCAGGTCGTTCACCTGCGGGTAGGAGTTCTGCAGGATCCAGCGGATCCGGCCCGCGTCGGGGTTGCCGTTCAGCGACGTACCGCTCCAGGGCGTCTCCTGGTATCTGGCGTCCTTCTGCGTCGGATTGTGTATGTCGACGCAGTAGGTCTGCAGAGTGCCGCCGTTGTCGACGGACATCTCGAACAGCCCCGCGGACACATGCTTGTCCTCGCCGTTCTCGTGGATGACGGCGGGTCCGGACGTCTTCAGGCCACCTATGGTGGCGGTCGCGCCGCCGTGGCTCTGGGGGGACTCGTCGGCGACGGCCGTACCTGTGACAGCCATGACGCTCACGGCGACGAGTCCGGACACCAGCGCCGCCGCGGCGAGGCGGGCGGCCCCTCGCCCGTGCGCGGGCGACGCAGAGAACGAAGAAAACACAGAATTCCCCTTCGAGCAGGACCCGTTGACGTGGGGGGTTACGGTCCCACCAGCAGAATCAGAAGCCCCGAGAGCTATGCCCGGCATCCTAGGGACGGGGCGCATCGCCCTCCCCGGTCCTGCCGTCGGATAAGCGATCCGACTCGGAATCGTTATCGCCAAGACCCCGCGTGAGCAGGGCTTATCGACAAATCCACGAGGACCGTTCGGAACGCATTCGCCGATAAGCCACACTTCGGTCAGGCGGTGGACGTGTTACCTGACATCACGTCACCAGAACGGGTTCCCGCTGCTGTTGAGCTTCCTCGACCGGCTGAACCCCTGGCACCGTCTCCCAGCTGGGCTCCGGCCGGGCCGGTGTGTCCGGGGGTGCTGTTGCCGCCTCCCCCTTGTACGCCCGCCGGAAGGCCGCGGTGCCGCGCGCCAGATCGTGGCCGATCGCCGACGCCTCGATGTCCACGTCTGTCCGCGACTGCCCGTCGCGCTGTTCGGAGCGGATCTTCAGCCTCCCGCGCACCACCAGCGGATCGCCCACCGACACGGAGCCCTGCACATTCGTCGCGAGCGCACGGTTGGCCCACACCGTGAAGAAGTTGGTGTGCCCGTCCTTCCACGTGTCCTTCTCACGGTCCCAGTACCGCTGTGTCACGGCCAGCCGGAACCTCGTCGACGGACCCGAAGCCGTCTCCCGGTACACCGGCTGCGTGGCCACGTTCCCCACCACACACACCATCGTCTCGTTCATCGCGAACCCCTCCCTTGCCCACACGTACGGGCCCGTCCCGTACGGCTGCGTCTGCGTCTGCCGCAGCGACCGTGTCGTGATCGCCGCGAACCCAGACTGCCTCCGCCGGCCCGAGCCCGCTGAGCGCTGTGGGCTACCGCCCGGTTGTGGACAACGCCGTCACCGGAACGAGGGGCGCCCCACCGACAACGAGACACTTCGTCCCATCAGCGAGGCACTTCGTCCCATCGAAGCGGCGCCCGTCACCCCGCCGAGACCCCGACCCCCGTGACCCGCACGTACTGCTCCCGCACCTCCCGATACCGCAGCAACTCCGCCGCGACCGGATCGAGAACCCGCGCCCGACCGCACCCCGACGCCGCCTCCCGCAGCCGCCGTTCCGCCTCCAGCCCGTACCGCCGGGCCGGCCCGCCCGCCGCCAGCCTGCAGGCCCACTCCACGCCCGGACCGCCCACGATGCCGATCACCATCAGCAGCACCGGCACCCCGAGATTCGGCGACATGAAGCCGATGACCTGGGCCACCAGCCAGAGCCCACCGATGACTTGGAGGATCGTCATGGATGCCTGGGCCAGCACGGCGACCGGCCACCAGCCGGGCCGGGGCGGCCGTCCGACCGGCGTGCCGGCCCGTACGGCCAGCTCGTCCAGAGCCTCACACAGCCCCTGAGAACCCCGTACGGCCGCCTCGCGCACCGCCTGCGCCCAGGGCGCGGGCAGGCCGTCGGACGCCTGCTCGGCCACCGTACGCACCGCCTGTTCGACGCGCTGGCGTGCCGTGACCTCCTCGTCGGCGTGCGCCCGCACGGAGATGCGTCCGGTCGGCGGTTCGCGCCGGTCCTGGTGCCAGCGCCAGAGCCGCAGCCACGGCGTGCCGCACGCGCGGTTCGCGTTGCGGCGCCACGCGCGCTCCGCCGCGTCGCCCGCCGCCGTGGCGCCGACCGCGTCCGCGAGCCGGTCCGCGAACTCGTCGCGCGCCTCCTCACTGAGCCCGGCCAGCCGCCGGTTCGCGTAGACGGGCCACAGCCGTGCCGCGGCCGCGTCCACGTCGGCGGAGATCCGGCGCGCCGCGGCTCCCCGCTCGCCCACGAAGTGGCCGAGCACCTCGCGCAGTTCAGCGATGCCGTCCCCGGTGAGCGCGGACAGCGCGAGGACGGTCGCGCCCGGCTCGCCGTACTCGCCGAGCGCGATCCCGTCCTCGTCGAGGAGTCGCCGCAGGTCGTCGAGGACCTGGTCGGCGGCCTCTCCGGGGAGCCGGTCGATCTGGTTGAGCACTACGAAGGTGACCTCCGCGTGTCCCGCCATGGGCCGCAGATAGCGCTCGTGCAGCACGGCGTCGGCGTACTTCTCCGGGTCGACGACCCAGATGACGGCGTCGACGAGTGCCAGGACGCGGTCCACCTGTTCGCGGTGCTGGACGGCCGCGGAGTCGTGGTCGGGCAGGTCGACCAGGACCAGCCCGCGCAACTGCGCCTCGGCCTCCGCGCTCTGCAACGGGCGCCGACGCAGCCGTCCGGGGATGCCGAGCCGGTCGATGAGGGTCGCGGCGCCGTCGCTCCAACTGCACGCGATCGGCGCGGCGGTGGTCGGCCTGCGCACTCCGGTCTCCGAAATGGCCACTCCGGCGAGCGCGTTGAAGAGCTGCGACTTGCCGCTGCCGGTGGCCCCGGCGATGGCGACGACGGTGTGCTGCCCGGAGAGCCTGCGCCGTGCCGCCGCCTCGTCGAGGATCTGTCCCGCCTCGGCGAGCGTCCGGCTGTCGAGGCGGGTGCGGGAGAGCCCCACCAGCTCACGCAGCGCGTCGAGACGGGACCGTAGCGGCCCGTCGTACGCGAGCGGGATCACGGCCGGCGGCCGGTATTCCACGACCGCCTCCGGTACGGGCCGGGCGTGTCCCTCGGCCGTGGCGGACACGCGCCGCGCGATCAGCCCGTCGTCCCAGACGCTTCCGGAGTCCGCGGAATCCGACGAATCTGCGGAGCTTGCGGAGTCCGTAGACTCCCTGGACTCCCTGGCAGCGGACTCCCCGGCACCGGCACCCTTGTCGGTCTCCACGCGCGTGTCCCCTGAATCGCCCGCCTCCTTGTGGGCGTCGCGGGCGTGAGCGTCGCGGGCGTCATGGGCATCGCGGCCGGATGTGCGTACGGGCGCGGAATCGCCCTCCACGCGCGCGTGCCCACCGTCCTGGTGGTGCTCGCGTCCCTCGTCGTCGTCTTCTGGGTGGTCGGCGTGATCCGTGTGGTCCGAGACGGCAGTCACCGCGGTCACCTCTCTTTCTGCAGTACGGACAGCGCGGCGATGAGTTCGGCCTGCGGTTCCGGGCGTACGTCGAGTGCGTCGAGGGGAGCGAGCCGCCGCTCCCGCTCGGTGTGCAGCGCCCGGTCGAGATAGTCGGTGAGCAGCCGACCGCCCTTGTCGCGCAGCCGCAGAGCGCCATGGGCCCCGATCCGCTCGGCGAGCCCTTCACCCGCGGCACGGGCCCGCCGCCCGCCCAGGAGCGCCGTGGCGACCAGCGCGGCCACCACCTCGGCGTCCGGTGCGACGCTCTTCTCCAAGTCGCGCACCTCGTCCTCGGCGTACTCCTCGAGGACCCGGCGCCAGCGTCGTACGGCCATCCCGATGCGGTGCTCGGCGCTCTCCGGCGCCGGTTCACGGTCTGCCAGCCCCGGTGCGCTCGCGGCGGGTTCACGCCGCCAGGCCTCGTCGATGCGTTCGTCGGCGGCGGTGACGGCGCACAGCACGAGCGCGGCCAGGCTCTCCGCGAGCGCGTCGAGCAGTTCACCGGGGGTGCAGTCCAGCGGGTAGCTGCGCCACCGTTTGAGTGCGTCACCGGCGAGCACCGCCCCGGCCTGCAGACGGCCCCTCACGCGCGCGTACTCGCTGTCGTACGCCCCGTCGACGGCCGCGGTGAGCCGCAGCGCGGCGGCGTACTGCGCGGCCGCCGCACCGGCCAGCTCGGGCATCCGCGACTTCAGCGAGTCGAGCACCCCGTACGCCGTACGCGCCATCACCTGCTGCCGGGCCGCCGGAT
Organism: Streptomyces sp. NPDC050704; assembly: GCF_040654355.1. Classification (NCBI taxonomy): domain Bacteria; kingdom Bacillati; phylum Actinomycetota; class Actinomycetes; order Kitasatosporales; family Streptomycetaceae; genus Streptomyces; species Streptomyces sp. NPDC050704. The sequence continues at coordinate 92,231 of NZ_JBFAHW010000017.1, forward strand.
CCTGCGCCTGCTGGGTGAGCCAGGCCCGCAACGGTGCCACCGCGGTGGCCGGAAGCAGCCCTCCGCCCCACGCGGACTCGGGCAACTCGGGCACGGTGAACCGGGGTACGTCGCCGAGCCCGGCCTTGGCGAGCAGCGCCCCGTACTGGCGCGACACCTCCGACAGCACCTGGTGGGGCACCCGGTCGAGCACCGTGACGAGGGTGGCGTCGTGTTCTTTGGCGGTACGCAGCAGATGCCAGGGCACGGCGTCGGCGTACCGGGCGGCCGTCGTGACCATGACCCAGATGTCGGCCGCGCAGATGAGTTCGGCGGCGAGCACCCGGTTGTCGGCCACCAGGGAGTCGACGTCGGGCGCGTCGAGGAGGGCGAGCCCGCGCGGGAGGGTGTCGGCGGTCTGGATGCGCAGCACGCGCGTGCCGTCCTCTCCCGGCAGCAGTGGGTCCTCCGTGTCGTCGTGTTCGGGCACCCACACGCGCGTGAGGTCGGGCAGTACGCGCATCCCGCTGAACCAGTGATGGTCCTCCGGATGGCACACGAGCACCGGCGTACGGGTCGTGGGCCGCAGTACCCCGGCTTCGCTGACCCGGCGTCCCACCAGGGAATTGACCAGAGTCGACTTGCCGGCTCCGGTGGATCCCCCGATCACGGCGAGCAAGGGCGCTTCGGGCTCTCTCAAGCGGGGCACCAAATAATCGTCGAGCTGCGCCAGGAGTTCGTCGCGGTTGGCACGCGCGCGTGGAGCCCCCGCCAGGGGCAGCGGGAAGCGTGCGGCGGCGACACGGTCGCGCAGGGCGGAGAGTGCGTCGAGCAGCTGAGGCCGTACGTCCAAGGTCACCACATGCGAAGAATGCCCAACTTTGGAGGCTTTCTGAAGCATATGGGCATGTCTGCGCGCCGATCGGACACATGGGATGGAAGGGGCGAGTGGGGCGCAGGCATAACGAGTGCACAACACCCGGGGCGCGAGACGCCAAAAGCGATGCACGATTCGTACCTGCCTGCGATTATCAGGACCGCTTCACCGAACCTCCACATCGAGCCACGGAGGGGAAGCACAAGGGACAGGGACCCGGGAGCCCTATCCTTGTCCCCGGCAAGGTCACGGACCCGCCCACACCCGGGCACCAGCACCACAGGCCACCACACCCGGCCCCCGTAGCTCAGTGGATAGAGCAGGCGCCTTCTAAGCGCTTGGCCGCAGGTTCGAGTCCTGCCGGGGGCGCTCCGCAGAAGGTTGGCGGCGGCGTCTTCCTCTCCGCTGCCATTCCTTCCTCCTCAGTCGTCTCGCTCGTTCGGGGCGTTTCTTCCTGCCAGCCGGGCAGGAGGCCCGCCGTATCGGCGATAGCGGTAATGCTGCCACCGGTCAGCGTGACGCGGCAGACGGCCAATTCCGTCCTGTGGTCATAGCGGATCTCCAAGCGGAGGATCTCGAAGAGGCGGCGCGACAGCGCGTCCGGCGCAGCGGTCAGGTCGACCGAGGTGACCGGCAGCCCGGTGAGAAGTTCCGGGTTCGGCGTCTCCCGGATCTCGGCTTCCAGTCCGGCCAGTTGCCGCTCCAGATCCAGCTGCTGTCCGTGGAGTTCGGCGCGGCGCTCGTTGAGGTCCCGGATGAAGTTCCGGTCGGGGTTGTCGACGAGTTCCAGGCCACGGAGGAGCCGCTTGCTCTTCGCCTCGGCCTCGGCGATGGCCCGGCGCAGAGACACCGCCCGGGCCTCTCGTTCGTGCTCGGTGGCGGCGTCCATCTGGTCCAAGGCTTCGGTGAGCAGGTCGCGCCGGTATTCGCCGAACACCCGGTCGGACAGGAAGATGCTGAGTCCTCGGAGCATGCCCGCCTCCGGCACCCAGATGCTCGCCGGGTGATCTGCGGGCCGGTACGGCTTCTTCGGCGCGCAGACGTAGTAATTGAGGCCCTTGCTCGGCTTGCCGTAGAAGCGGCGCTCGCACCGGGTGCAGAACACGAAACCGCGCAGCCGGTAGATCCGCTGCGCCTGCGGATGCCGGCTCGCTCCGGCGGCGCTACGGGAGCGTTCGCGGTGTTCGGCGACCTGCTGGGCCTGGACGAACGTTTCGAGGTCCACCAGTGCCTCGTGGGTGGGCTCGGTCGACCACACCCACTCCTCCACCGGGTTGGGCCGGTTGCGTCCACCGCCCTTGCGGGCCCGCCGGTTCCAGACCATGTGCCCGGTGTGCTTCGGGTTGGTGAGCACGTCGCGGACGCTGGAGTACGTCCAGTAGCCGACCGCGGTGTCCGCCAGGATCGGCGACGGGGGCGGGTTGAGAGCCGGGTCCCGGTTCAGCCGGTCCGCGATCGCCTGGTAGCTGAGGCGTTCCACGACTCGCCAGTGGAACATTCTCCGCACCACCGGGCCCTCGACGGGGTGGACCTCCAGCAGGGTTTTCCTGACCCCTTTGGCGCGCTTGGCGGGGACCGGATGCGGGATCGGCCTGGCCCGGTAGCCGTAGCACGGCTTGCCGATGTTGTAGCCCTGCTCGGTGTGCATCTCGAAGCCCGCCCAGGACTTCTCCAGCATCTCGGTGACGTACCACTCGGCCACGCCCTGCTTCATCCGGCGGGTGAGGACCTGGGTGGCGGCCTTGGCCTTGCGAGGGCCGACATCGAGGCGGATCGGCTCGTCCGCTGCGAGCAGGGGCACGCCGGCCTGTTCCAGTTGGTATTCGATCCTGGTGCTGAAGTAGGTGGTACGTGCGATCCGGTCGATCGCTTCGCAGATCACCGCGTCGAAGCGTCGGTCGGGCCGCTGCGCCTCCTCCAGGAGGTCCTGGATGCTGCCGTCTCGCGGGATCGAGATCTGGAACGCCTCGTGCGCGGTGCCGTGGCCGCGGGCATCCAGAGCCATGCGCCCGGACTCCACGTCGTAGAAGTGGGCGACGATCGCCGCGTTCTCGGGCAGGGCGGCCCGGCTGTTGCGCAGTTGCCGCGGCAGGGAAAGCGTGGGGTCCTGGAGATCACGGGTGGAGGTGCGGCCCAGCCATGCCACCCGGATCAGCTGGGATCGCGTCCCGGCTGCCGCTTCTGCTCTTCCGGATCCCCGCTCGATCCAGGCTCGGATCGCCTCTGGGCCACCCATTCCACGACCTCCCCTATCACCTGCGCCTGTTCGCGGCGGAGCCGGGCGCCCTCCGGACCATCCAGAACCTGGATCTCGAAGACCATCCGGACCCGCTCGCCGGGGGCGAAGCGTCCGCCCGCCGACCGGTCGGGGCGCTCGGCGGCGGCCTCAGCCATGGCCTCGAAGCCCGTCATTCCGGTTTCCCGCACTGTGCAGCCATGCGGGAACAGATCCAGGAGACGGGGATGCCCAATCGACGGAAACGAGATTCGATGCCGAAGGGCCTGGCACGGAGACCGTTTGTCGCCTGACTGGGTCTACACCGCGTCGGCGGGGCGGAGAACCCAGAGTAATACTCAACAACCTTTGCCGGGGAGGCCCTTGGCTTGCTTGAGGGCGGGTGCGCGTGTTCATCGCTCGTCCCTTGCGCCTGGCAGCGGTGGGATGAATAGCAGCAGGTCCGCATACGTCTGATCCGGCGCGCCCGGTACCGCGACCTGGTCGAGCTGGACCAGCCCGACGCGGTGGGCAATACCCGCCAAGAAGTCGGCGAGGCCGGTCGGGCCATCGCAGCCGCGGTGACTGTACGTGAGGAAGGCAAGGAGCCCAGCGCGCCCGAGGAGCTCATTCCAAGGAACATGATCGGCCCAGGCCGCGGACCGTGAGTCCACGTAGGCGATCACGGTGTCGAAGCGCTCGGGGCCGACCGCGTCGGACTCCGGTCGATGCACCGGAGTCCGGTGTGCGACTGCGCCCGGCGGCTGCGGGTCCGAAGGGGGATGTGTCGGTCCGTAGACGGACTCGGGCTCGGTCGGATCCTCGGTACAGGGAGTGCCGAAGTGGCGCGCAAGGTCGACCCTGCGCGTCTCCACGGTCCTGCCCAGTCGTGTGGCCGACTCCGCGGCCCGCTTCAGTGCGGCGAGACGGACTGCTTGAGCCACGTCCGAGCGCGAGGCCAGCAGGAGCACGCGGTCACTTGGCCGGCTGTAGCGAGCGATGACGTCGAGGACGCCGTCGGTCAGCCAGGTTGCGTCTCCCCTGCTGCCAGGCCGGTCCGGTTGCGGCATGAGCCACTCCTCTTCGGGCGAAGTGTTCTGTCGCTACAAGAGGCCTGAAATCGGCCGCGTTTTCGACACCGCTCCATCCTTTGGGCGCGATCGCTTGTGCTGCTACTCACCGCAAAGCCCTACAGGCAGGTACCGAAACAACACCTACTTGGAGGCTCTTCACGATCCAGGGTGTAGCCGCGGCCTGAAGCCGCCGGCTTCGAGTCGTGATTGGGCGATGTAGTTGGTGAGGCTCCGGAAGCCGAGCGCGGGGCTGCGCAAGTGCCCGCGCCTGCCGTTGATCGCCTCGGCGGGGCCGTTGCCGGTGCAGGGGCAGGCGAAGTAGGCCAGGACGTCGGCGGGACGAGTTCGCTCAACGCTGCGGGCGCGCCGGTGGCGACCGCGTCGATGACCGTCTTCATGCGCTCGCGCCAGCGGGCACGTTCAAGGTGCCGGTAGGCGGCGATCATGCGCTGGTCAGATGCCCCAGGTCGCCTCGACCTCGACGTGCTCTTGGACGGCGAACAGGGCCGTGATCCGCTCGTGCCGGCGTTCGGTGAGCCCGTCGGCGCCGGTGCGCAGGGTGCGTCGGCCTCTACAGCGGATCGGTTGCCCGTGCTGTTGCTGGACGCGGCGGCGGCCCTCGTCCAGCTCCAATCGCTGCCTGATCATCTCCAGGCCGAGCTCATCGAGGCGCCAGAACGTAGTCGGGTCAGGACAGGCGAAGATAGCGTCAGGCACGTCAAGGTCTTCCAGATGGGCAGTGTGAGAACTTCCCTCACTGGAGGACCTCGCCCCCCACCCGGCCACCGCCGCGCACACCGCCCACACCCTCAACTGCGAAGAGCCACTTCAGGAGCCGACGATGGATGACGACCTTCAGCTGATCAGCGACGGCGATGGCCTGGCGGTCATCGGAAGTCCGACGGCTGTCGAGCGCTTCCTCGTCTCCGAAGGACTGCCGTCGAAGGACCTCGGACTGCCAAGGCTCGGATCCACCCTCAGTGCCGTGGCCGGAGCCGCGCAGACAGGTTCCGAGATTGCAGCCGGCTCGGGTCGCTGGGTGAAATTGACCGAGCAGTCCGCGCAAGCTCTCAAGAAGTACGAGCTGATGAAAGGTTCGCACGCGGATGTCAGCCGTGCCGTGCTGACAAAGGACGGCAAGATCAAGGGCCTCCTCGAACTGGCGAGGACGCCCGGCTCGTTTCTGACCAATCCGGCGCGTCTGGCGGGTGCCGCGGGGCTCATGGCGCAGCTTGCGATGCAGCAGACCATGGACGAGATCACCAACTATCTCGCCGCGATCGACGAGAAGGTCGACGACGTGCTCCGCGCTCAGCAGGACGCGGTGTTGGCGGACATGATCGGAGCGGGCTTCGTCATCGAGGAGGCCATGACCGTCCGGGAGCAGGTGGGTCGGGTCTCCGAGATCACGTGGCCGAAGGTGCAGGCCACGCCGATGACGATCGCGCGGACCCAAGCCTACGCGTTGCGCCAACTCGACGCGCTCGCCGAGAAGATGGAGCACAAGACCAAGATCGGTGATCTCGCCAAAGTGTCCAAGGACGCGGAGTCCATCGTTCGGGAGTGGCTCGCCGTTCTGGCTCGTTGCTTCCAACTGCACGACGCGATCGCCGTGCTCGAACTCGACCGCGTGCTGGATGCGTCTCCGGATGAGCTGGACAGCCATCGCCTCGCCCTTCGGGCTGCCCGGCAGAACCGGATGGAACTCATCTCACGGAGCACCGAGCGTCTGATGGCCCGCGTGGATGCGGCTGTCGGCACGGCCAACACGAAGGTGCTGCTGCACCCGACCGCGTCCCCGGCCGTGGTGCATTCGGGCAACCACGTCGCGATCGCCGTCGTCGACTTCCACGGCCGGCTCGGGATCGAGAACGGCCGACGGTCATTGGACGCGAGACGATGGGGGGACGCGGCCGCGGAGGCGAGGGACAGGGCGCTCGAGACGGGAGCAGAGGGCGTCAATGCCGCCAGACGTCTCGGTAGCGAGACCCTCGACCGAGCCAGATCCGTGACAGGCAACCTGTCCAGCGGGATCGCCGAGCGAGTGCTCCGTCGGCGCGGAAGCGACGAGGAAGACTGAGGCGTCGGCGCACGGGCGCCGACGGCGGACCGGTCGCTGCTGGAGGCTGGCGGATTCGGACCCCACCTGCACCTTCGATTCGTGGGGTCCCTCTGGGGGTGCTGCCGGCATGAGGACGCTCTTGTGAGACCACCAGTAGCAGCGACCACCTCTCGGACGATCTCTGTCAGCCAGCCGGTGTCGCGGTGTCTGTACGCCGGGTCATGTGGCTGCGACATCTCCGATCCCTCTTGTTCCTCGGCTGCGAGGTGCTCTGTCGCTTCAAGAGGCCGGGATTCGTCCTGGTTTTCGACACTGGCCGACGAGCTGGCGCGCTCGTGATCGACGTCGCGGCTGCTACCGACGTACTGAACAACTCCTAGAGCGCTACTAAATGGGCTGGTCAGCCCCTACTACGGCGTTACTAAGCGGTGCTTACGACCCTCCGCCCAGAGCCGTCTCACAACGGTGTCGCACGCCGCAATGAGACCGCCGCACCGTTAGACGCCAAAGCGGACCGCCGACGTTCTGCTTTAGGTGTCCGTTGCTCTTTTCTTGGCGGCGGGCGTGCTTGCTGGGGGCGTCATCACGTTCGCTCGCTCGTGAAGGAGGCGCCGCCATGTCAGGCAAACGGACTCGCGCCGACAAGACAGCGGGTACGCGCCCGGATCGACAGCTCCCGCTGGACATCGCCCGGGAGTGCTTCACCCTGCTGGTGACGGGCCCGCAGCCGCTGTCCTTGGACTGCCGCGACCTTCCTGGACTTCCCGATGGCCAGGTCCCGCTGGATGAGTTGCTCCGCCGGCTGCTCCGCGGCAACTGCCCGCGTGCGACGAAGGACGCCGTCTGGTCCGTGCTGGTGCGGCGCTCCCGGGCCGAGGGGGCCACCTGGACGCTGGCCTGCGCCGGGATGGCACTGCCCGCACTGGCCAAGGTCTCGGGCCAACTGACGGCGCGGTATCCCGCGGACCCGTACGACGTGCATGCCGAGGTGCTCTCCGGGTTCCTGGCGGCGCTGGCCACGGTGGATCTGGATCGGCCGCGTGTGCTCGTACGGCTGAAGTGGGCCGCGTACCGGCGGGGGTTCGCCGCGCTGTCCGAGGAGTTGGATGCGCCTACTCCCGTGGGGCCCGGATTCGAGTCCGCTCCGCCGAGGCATCCGTGGGGGCATCCCGATCTGGTGCTGGCCAGTGCGGTCCGGGCGGGAGTCCTGACCCGGACCGAGGCGGACCTGATCGGGAGTACGCGGCTGGATGAGGAGTCCGTCACCGACTGGGCGGTCGCGCACGGTGCCACCGTTGGCGCCGTCTACAAGGCCCGGCGCCGGGCCGAGTACCGACTGATCGAGTTCCTGCGGGAGGGGATCCGGACCGGCGGGGAGGAGGATCCGGTGGCCGGTGCCGCGATGGCGAATGTCGCGAGCCCTGCCACTCCGCGGCCCGGTCATCGGATGGCCCGGTCGTCACCGTCCGTATCCACACGGCTGGTTGGCGCTCGGCCCGGGATCGGAGCCGCGGTCTCGGCCGGCGTGTCCAAAGGCGCCGCGTAGGGCGGTCTTGTCGGGTGCGGGGGTTCCCCATCGGCTTCCGCGTCCGCTCGTTCCCTCCCGCCATCGGAGGTGCTCCAGATGTACCGGAAGTCTCTGCGCACAGCCCGGAAGCGGGCAGCCCGGTGGGCGCTGCTCGCCCTCCTCTCCGCCTCGATATCCGTGTTCTGCGCCTCGTCCGCGCACGCAGTGGAAACCGGACCCGGCCAGCTGCTGGCGTTGGCCGAGTCCGTCAACGAGGTGCTGGACAACATCCGTAACTGGATCATGGGCATCCTCGCCGGGTTGGCGACGGTGTTCCTGACCGTTGGCGGAGTCCGCTACCTGATGGCCGGCGGGGACCCCGGGGAGGTCGAGAAGGCCAAGACCGCTTTCAAGAGCGCCGGGTGGGGCTACGGCCTGGCGGCTCTGGCACCGCTGGTCGTGGCGATCCTCAAGGGGATCGTCGGGGCGGAGGGGTGATGGCCTTCGGTGTGACCCCTCCGGTCTCGTTGCCCTACCGGGCCTGCCGCCCGCGACCGCGGAGCCGCACGAGGCGGTGGGGCACCGCGGTCGCGCTTGCGTGCGTGTTGCTGGCCGCGCTGGCGGGTGTGCACGCGGGGCGTGATGATCCCGCCCCCGCTCCTGTGACTGTCGGCCAGGGTCATGCAGCGTTGGTGGCAGTGCCGACCGTCGCACCGGTCGACGCCCCCGTTCCCTGCGTCGCTGACGGCTGCCGGTCTCAGCAGACTGCCCCTGCGTTCGCGGCCACCACCGTTTCGGCGGAGAGGCCGCACGCGGTCGGCGACGCCGCTCCTGTCGGCGTGGACGACTGGATCGCCGATGGCGTCGCCGCCGCCATCAACGCCTTCTTCAAAGGGCTGGTGCGCGCCGCGCTCAACCCACTGCTCGAACTCCTCGGGGACACGCTGCTCGCCACGCCCGATCCCACGACCCTGCCGGGCGTCCGTGACCTGTGGGACCACTCGTGGCAGATCACGATCGCCGTCTATGCGCTCTTGGTCATGGCCGCCGGAGTGCTGCTGATGGCACACGAGACGGTCCAGACCCGCTACTCACTCCGGGAGCTCGCTCCGCGCATCCCGCTGGGCTTCCTGACCGCCGCGCTGTCGCTCGTCCTGGCCGCCAAGGCGGTCGAGTTCGCCAACGCGCTGTCCCGCAGCGTGCTCGGCGCCGGGCTGGACGAGGACTCCGCGGGGGAGGCACTGCAGCAGTTCGTGCTCGCCTCCTTCACCTCCGACGACAGCATCTTCCTGGTCCTGATGTGGGGCGTGTTCGCCGTCCTCCTGGTAGCACTGCTGGTCACCTACGTGGTGCGAGTCACCCTCACCATCCTGTTGGTCGCTGGGGCTCCACTGGCCCTGATGTGCCATGCGCTGCCGGTGACCGAGGGCGTCGCCCGCTGGTGGTGGCGGATCTTCGGCGGACTGCTGGCCATCCAGGTCGCCCAGTCGATGGCCCTGATCGTGGCGATCCGGGTGTTCCTGACGCCGGGGAACTTCAGCCCCTTCGGCACGACGACCTCCCGTGGCTTCGTCAACGTTCTCGTCGCGCTGGCCCTGGTCTACGTCCTGTTCAAGATCCCGTTCTGGATCCTGGGCGCGGTGCGGATCGGCCACGGCCGGTCGTTCACCGGCCGGATTGTGCGCGCCGCTGTGGTCTACAAGACCATCGGGCTGCTGCGCGGCACGTCGGGCACGACCCGCAGCAGCCGGAACATCCACCGCGGCACCGGGCCCACTGCCGTCAACCCGAATCCGCCGCCCGGCCACGGACCGCCGCCGACCGGTGCCCGGCGTCGGCCCGGCGGGGGCGGCCCTCAGCCGGGAGGGCTGGCACCCGCGGTGCCGCGGCGGCCGCCCGGTCCGCCCCTCTTCCTCGCGCCGAATCAGCCTGCGCAGGGACCGGGTTCGCCCGGCCAGGCCACGCCGCCGACCGTGAGGCCTGCGGCCGGTACCCCGCCCATGCCGCAATTCCTTCCGCCGGGCGGGGCTACCGGGACACCGCGCACCCAGGTTCCTCGGCCCACCCGTGCCCCCGGGCCGCCGCTGTTCCGGCCGCCCGGTGGCGGGGCCGAGACCGCTCCGGGGCTCGTGCGCCGCGCCACCCAGGCCCCAGGACCGCCCCGCTTCCAACAACCGATCCCGCAACCGCCCTCCGCGCCCCCGCTGCGTACCAACGGGCCACCGGCCCCCACCACATTCCGCGCCCCCTCCCCGCCGGACGGCCGCCGCGCAGGACACCGCCGCCTCCACCACCCGGCGGCCCGACCCGATCCGGAGGTGATCGTTGATGACCACTCCCGTCCGTATCCCTGCCGACGTCGAGCGCGAAGACGATCTTCTCGCGGGTCTGAACGCCCGACAGCTCCTCATCCTCGCGGTGACCGGCATCGTGCTCTACGGCATCTGGTCGCTCACCCGGGACGTGGTGCCACCAGCGGTCTTCCTACTCGCAGCCGTCCCCCTAGGCGGTACGGCGGTGCTGCTCGCGCTCGGCAGCCGCGACGGGGTGTCGCTGGATCGGCTTGCCCTGGCGGCCGTACGCCAGCGCATGGCCCCGCGGCACCTGATCACGGCTCCCGAGGGCATCGCGCCGCCGCCCGCCTGGCTGCTGGAGCGCGCCCCCAACGATCCCTCGGGGGCGAACTCGCCGCAGATGTCCTCGGACACCGCTCCGACTCCGGCTCCATTGCGGCTGCCAGTCCAAGATGTCACTGAGCCCGGTGTGGTGGACCTGGGGACGGACGGCGTCGCCGTCGTCGCGGTCTGCGGCACCGTCAACTTCGCGCTGCGCACTGCGGCCGAGCAGGAGTCGCTCGTCGGCGCCTTCAGGCGCTACCTGCATTCGCTCACTGCTCCGGTGCAGATCCTCGTACGTGCCGAACACCTCGATCGGACCGATCAGATCAGCGAGTTGCGCGAGTACGCCGCACAGTTGCCGCACCCCGCGCTGGAGACGGCCGCCCGTGAACACGCCGACTACCTGCAGCAGTTGGCTCGGGACGCGGACCTGCTGCGCCGCCAGGTACTGCTGGTGCTGCGGGAACCGCTCCGCTCCATGCGTCCCGCGGATGGCCTCGGCGGTGCCTCCCCGTTCGGCGGGCCCGGTCGGCGCAGGGCCGATCGTCACTCGCCCGCGGGTGGCCACGCCGTCCACCGTGCCGCCGAGGTACGGCTGATGCGGCGGCTCGCGGAGGCCGCGGAGCTGCTGGGCCCCGTCGGCATCGTCGTCTCACCGCTGGACGCCGGGCAATCCACCGCCGTCCTGGCCGCGGCGTGCAATCCGGACAGCCTCGTGCCGCCGTCCTCCGCCGTGGCCGCGTCCGGCGACGTGATCACTGGTCTCCGCCGGGTGGAGACCGACCGGTCCACGCACCGCGGATATCTCCCGGCCGGAACGGAGGTCGACCTGTATGAAGCACCGTGATCGGCGACGCGGCCGGTCCTCCGAGCTCGCGTCCCGACAGCACCCGTCCATCACTGCGGCCGAGTACGACGGCAGCGCCTTCGCGCCGGACGTCCTGACCGTGGCACCCCGGCATCTGGAGATCGGTGCCGAGCGGGTGGCCTCCTTCGCTGTGACCGGCTACCCGCGCGAGGTGCACCCCGGCTGGCTGCAGCCGCTGCTGACCTACCCGGGACGCGTGGACGTCTCTCTGCACATCGAGCCGATCGACCCGGTCACCGCCGCCAACCGCCTCAAACGGCAGCTCGCCCGGCTCGAGTCCGGCCGCCGCTACACCCAGGACAAGGGACGCCTGCTCGACCCGCACGTCGAGGCCGCCACCGAGGACGCCTACGACCTGTCCGCCCGCGTCGCCCGCGGCGAGGGCAAGCTCTACCGCTTCGGCCTCTACCTCACCGTGCACGCCTTGGGCGAGGAGGAGTTGGTGGACGAGGTGGCCGCCGTCCGCTCGCTGGCCGCCAGCCTGCTGCTGGACGCAAAGCCGGCCACCTACCGCAGCCTGCAGGGCTGGGTCACCTGCCTGCCGATGGGCCTGGACCAGCTAAAGCTGCGCCGCACCTTCGACACCAGCGCCTTGGCCGCGGCCTTCCCGTTCACCAGCCCCGCCCTGCCGCCCGCCGACCCGGCCACGGCGACCGCGCCGAGCGGCGTGCTGTACCGGTACAACACCGGCAGCCAGGGCCTGGTCCACTGGGACCGCTTCGCCCAGGACAACCACAACGCCGTGATCCTAGGCCGCTCCGGCTCCGGCAAGTCCTACCTGGCCAAGCTGGAGTTGCTGCGCTCGCTCTACCGCGGCATCGAAATCCACGTCATCGACCCCGAGGACGAATACGCCCGCCTCGCCCATGCGGTGGGCGGTACCTACCTCCACCTCGGAGCCGAGCACGTCCGGCTCAACCCCTTCGACCTGCCCGTCCACACCCGCCCGGACGGCCGCCGCACCGCCCCCAGGGACGCGCTCGTGCGCCGCTCGCTGTTCCTGCACACCGTCATCGGCGTCCTGCTCGGCGGAGTCCTGAATCCGGCAGAGCGGGCCGCCCTGGACCGGGCCCTCGTGGCGGCGTACCAGCAGGCGGGGATCATCGCGGATCCACGTACCTGGACGCGCCCGGCACCCCTGCTGTCCGACCTCGCCGCCGTGCTGGAACGCTCCGGCGGAGGCGACGGACTGGCCGCGCGCCTGCACCCCTACGTCCGCGGCGCCTTCTCCGGCCCGTTCGCCGGGCCCACCACCCACCGCCCCGAAGGGCATCTCGTGGTCTTCTCGCTGCGCGACCTGCCCGACGAACTCAAGCCCATCGGCACCCTGTTGACCCTGGACGCGGTGTGGCGGCATGTGTCCAACCCCGCGCTGCGCAGGCCTCGCCTGGTGGTCGTCGACGAGGCCTGGCTGCTGATGCGCGAGCCGGCCGGGGCCGACTTCCTGTTCCGTATGGCCAAGGCGAGCCGCAAGCACTGGGCCGGACTGACCGTCGCCACCCAGGACACCGCCGACGTGCTGGGCAGCGAGCTCGGCAAGGCCGTGGTCGCCAACGCCGCCACCCAGATCCTGCTCCGCCAGGCTCCCCAGGCCATCGACGAGATCGCCCGGACCTTCGATCTCTCCGAAGGCGAACGACAGTTCGTACTCACTGCGGATCGCGGACAAGGTCTCCTCTGCGCAGGCTCGCAGCGCGTTTCGTTCCAGAGCGTCGCCTCGTCGACGGAGCACTATCTCGTCACGACAGACCCGGCCGAGCTCGCCGCGTACGCCGACGACGAGCCGCCGACCGCCACCTCCGAGGGCGCGTTCGTCGAGTTCGATGCGTCAACCGACCCGACAGACGGGCTTGGTGACACGTCGGACGATCAGATCGCGCTCGACCGGACGTAGCCGTCATGTCTCCCGTCGGCATCGCTTGGGGCGTCGCGCAAGGTACCTCGCCGCTGGAGAGGTACCTGCGAGATCCGCAGGGCGCCATGAACGCCCTCCTCGCGTACCTGAAGGAACAGCTCACCGGGTGGGCTCCGATTGCGGCCCCGGTGCTGGCGCTCGTCCTGTCTGCGCTGATCGCCATCCGCTGGTGGTGGAATCGCCGCTGTCGACGACGTCTGGCCGACGGCGCACGCATCATCCGCATCCTCCCGCCACCCGAGGTCGACCAGGCGGGAGCCGTGGCCCTGTGGTCCCATTTGATCGGCCTGTTGAGGCCCGCCTGGCATCGATGGCTGACCGGGCAACCGCACTTGGCCTGGGAGTACCTTCTCGACCACGACACCATTCGGATCCAGCTGTGGATCCCCGGCGGCCCACCGCCCGGAATGGTGGAACGCGCCATCGAGGCGGCATGGCCGGGAGCCCACACCCGTACGAACGCGGCCACCATCCCCTTCCACGCGGGGCATCGTCACGAGGCGGCCACCGGAGAACTACGGCTCGCACGCAGCGAAGCACTGCCCCTGCGCACCGACTTTCCCGTCGATCCTCTGCGGTCCCTGATGGGCGCCCCGATCGGCCTCGGCCCGGGCGAGCTCGCCGTCGTACAGATCCTGGCCCGCCCGGTCACCGGTCGCCGCCTGAAGAAGGCCCGTCGCACGGCCCGGCGCATCCGATCCGGCGGCTCCGCCCGCCTCGTGAGCCGCGTGCTGGATGCCGTCACTCCCGGCCTGCACGCGCGGGGGCATTCGACACCGCCCACGACAGATCATCAGACGGCACTCGCGTCGGCTGCCGAGGACCGGGCGATAGTGGCCAAGCAACGCGGTGCCTCGTACGAGACAAGGGTCCGCTACGCCGTCACCACCGCCCTGCCGGACATCGCAAGCACGGCGGACCGCGATCGTGTCCGCGCCCGCCTCCGGGGCCACGCCCACGCTCTCGCGAGCGCCTACGCGACCTACACGGACCACAACTACTTCCGTCGCACCCGGCCCCGCCACGCCCTCGTTAATCTCGCCGAACGCCGCCTCGATAAGGGCGATCTCCTGTCGGTCGCGGAGTTGGCGGCGCTCGCGCACCTGCCCTGGGACACCGCCGTCCCCGGCCTGCAACGCGCCGGTGCCCGCGCGGTCCCTCCGCCGCCCGGCATCACCGCCCCGGGTCCCTCGGCCAAGCCCATCGGGCTCACCGACGCCGGTCGCCCTCGCCCGGTCGGCCTCCGGGTTCCCGATGCGCGCCAGCACGTGCACCTGCTCGGCGCCACCGGCTCCGGAAAGTCCGAACTCCTCGCCCACATGATCCTCGCCGACGCCGCAGCCGGTCGCGGGCAAGTCGTCGTCGACCCCAAAGGCGACCTGGTCACCGACGTCCTGATGCGGCTGCCGGAACACCTCGGCGACAAGGTCGTGCTCTTCGACGCCGACAGCCGCTCCCGCCCACCCGTCCTCAACCCCCTCGAAGGCGACGACACCGCCCGCGCCGTCGACAACCTGGTGTCGATCTTCTCCCGCGTCTACGCCTCCTCCTGGGGCCCACGCACCGACGACATCCTCCGCGCCGGCCTGCTCACCCTGCGCGCCCTGCCCGGCACACCGACACTGACCGACCTGCCCAAGCTGCTGTCCACCCCCGCCTTCCGGCAGCGCGCAGTAAGCCAAATCCACGACGACATACTGCGCGGCTTCTGGCTCTGGTACGACGACCTGTCAGCGCCCGCCCGTGCCCAGGTCACCGCCCCGCTGATGAACAAGCTCCGCGGCCTCCTGCTCCGACCCTTCGTCCGCGAGGCACTCGCCGGAGGAACCTCGACCATCGACCTGGAACAGGTCCTCAACGACGGAGGCATCTGCCTCGTCCGCATCGCCCGCGACGCCCTCGGCGCCGAGACCGCCCACCTCGTCGGCTCCGTCGTCGTCGCCCACACCTGGCAGGCCGCCACCCGCCGCGCCCGCCTCCCCCAGGCCCAACGCCCCGACGCCTCCCTCTACATCGACGAGGCACACCACTTCCTCAACCTCCCCTACGCCCTGGAGGACATGCTCGCCGAGGCCCGCGGCTACCGGCTGTCGATGACCCTCGCCCACCAGTACCTGCGCCAGCTCCCCAAAGACCTCGAAGAAGGCATCAGCACCAACGCCCGCACCAAGATCTTCTTCAACGCCTCCCCCGGGGACGCCCAACACCTCACCCGGCACACCGAGCCCCGCGTGACCGCGCACGACCTGTCCCACCTCGACGCCTTCCACGCCGCCGTCCGCCCCGTGCTGCACGGTGCCGAGGCCCCCGCCTTCACCGCGGTCACGCAGAAACTCCCCCCGCCGATTCCCGGCCGGGCCCGGCAGATCCGCGCCGCCGCCCGCTGCATCGCCCGCGTCGCACCCGAACGCACGGCCCTGCTCAAACCCGACCAGCGGAGCACCGACCCCCGCCGCAGGAAAGGACCAAAGCCGCCGTGATCACCAACCCCACTCCCCAGCGCTCCCTCCGCGGCCACCACCCCAGGCGCCTGAGCGGCCGAGTCGCCGCCACCGGCGAACAAATAGCCCGGCTCGCTCCCCGCCTCACGCCCCGCGACCGATGGCTGACGCACATGCTCTACGAGCACAAGGTCCTCACCACCGACCAGATCACCGAACTCGCCTGGCCCACGACCCGCGCAGCCAACTTCCGCCTCCTGCAGCTGTACAAGTGGCGGATCCTGGACCGCTTCCAGCCCTTCACCACGTACGGCTCCGCTCCCATGCATTACGTCCTCGACGTCGCAGGAGCCGCCGTACTCGTCCGCGAACACGGGCTGGAGATCAGCGACTTGGGCTACCGGCACGAGCAGGCCATCGGCATCGCGCACGCACTGCGCCTGGCCCACACGACCGGCACCAACGGCTTCTTCACCGCGCTCACCGCCCACTCCCGCCGACCGGACGCCCGCGGACGGCTCACCGCCTGGTGGTCCGAAGCCCGCTGCCACCGCCACTTCGGCGACATCGTGCGCCCCGACGCCTACGGCCGCTGGCGCCAACCGACAGGCGAGTTCGAGTGGTTCCTCGAATACGACTGCGGCACCGAGCGCCCAGCCGACCGCGTCGGCGCCAAGCTGGCCGCATACACCAAGCTCGCGGACCACACCGGCATCGCCACGCCGGTTCTCGTATGGACGCCCACCGCACACCGGGAAGCCCGCGTCCGCCGCGCCCTCACCGAGGCACACGCCGCACTCGCCGACCCGCGGTCCGTACCGGTCGCGACCACCAGCGCCGAACACATGGCCGACGCAGGTCTACACGACCCGTCGTCCGCCTACTGGCTCCCCCTCGACTTGAGCGAAGCGCGCGAACAGCGCCTTCGCCTCGCGGACTTGGGCACGGTGTGGCCCCACCTGCCACCCCTGTCAGGCACACCGGACGACGGAACCGCAGCGACGGCCACCGCGTACAACCGTCTCCCTCCGCCCACGCCACGCCCCCCGAACTCCCGGGGCACACACGGCAGGAGGTGATCCCCGTGCTCAAACTCGCTGCCGCCGTGGCCGGAGTCCTGTGCCTGATCCTCGCGGTGACGGCCGCCGGGGCCGGCAGTGTCCTCTCCTCCTTGGTCGGCGGAGCGGGCAGCCGCCCCAGCACCGTCGCGATCAAAGATATTCCGACGGAATACCTGGCCCTCTACCGAAGGGCCGCCACCACATGCTCCGGCCTGGACTGGTCCGTCCTCGCCGCCATCGGAAAGGTCGAAACCGACCACGGCCGCTCCACACTGCCCGGCGTCCACAGCGGCGCCAACTACGCAGGGGCACGAGGACCCATGCAGTTCCTCAGCTCCACCTTCGCCCAGGTCGTGGCTAGGCATGACCTACCGGAGAGCCGCTCCCGCGCGCCGTCTCCGTACAACCCGCAGGACGCGGTCCACGCGGCCGCCGCCTACCTGTGCGACTCCGGCGCCCGCGACGGCCGCAACCTGCGCAAAGCGATCTTCACGTACAACCGCGCAAACTGGTACGTCTCGAAGGTCTTGGCCCAGGCCCAGACCTACCGCGCCAGCACTTCTCACCGCCGCGTCCCGACATCAAGCCCGGCCGCGCTGCGCGCCATCAACTACGCCGAGGGCCAACTCGGCCTCCCCTACCTCTGGGGCGGCGACGGCCCCTCGTTGACTGAACTTCCTTCGGAGGCTACCCAGGTCAGGGGTGGTTTTGATTGCTCTGGGTTGACGAAGGCGGCGTACGCCGCGGCCGGGATCACGCTGCCGCGGGTGGCTCAGGACCAATACGATGCCGGCCCTCGTGTGCCGGCTGGGGAACCGCTGCTGCCGGGCGACCTCGTGTTCTACGGAAGCCCGTCGAACGTGCACCACGTGGGCCTGTACGTCGGAAACGGCTACATGATCAAACGCACCGAGGCCCGGCGAGGTGGTGCGCCTGGAGCCGTATCGGCACCGCGGCGACGACTACCTCGCAGCGTCCCGTCCATGGGCGGCCAGCGCGGGGAGCCGCGTTGACGATCCGACCGCTCCTGCGCGCTGACGTTGTCCGGGATGCGGCGTTAGCGGGCCATGGCCTCGATCAGTCGGTCCCCGGTCCGTCACCGTCCAGCCAAGCATTTAGATTCCATAGAAGCAACTTCCTGGCATCATTGTTCCGTGTGGCGATGATCTGACTGGGTGTGGCGTACGGCCTGCCAGGCATCGAGGAACGACGCGGAGGGGCGTGTGGCCCGCAAGAGCCAGGAGGCCTGTCATGGAGCCGGTGGAGATCGAGGCGAAGTCCCTGATCCAGAAGTCGAAGACGCCGTCGAACGACTACGTCACCACCCGTACACCTGCTGCATGCTGGGCTGCGCCTACTGCCTCGCCAGCTTCGCGGGACGGCAGTTCGGCCGGTCGGTGACGGAATGGGCGATTACCTGTACGTGAAGAAGAGCGCCGTCGACCTGGCCCGCAAGGAGCTCGCGAAGATACCCGAGCGCAAGCGCCGGGGCACGATCCTGCTCAGCTCATTCACCGAGCCCTACCAGGGCCACGAGGCGAAGTACCGGCGCACCCGCAGCATCCTGCGCGAACTCAGAGCGGTCGAATACCCGGGGCTGGTCCGCATCCTGACCAAGTCGCCCGGCCGCGTGCGCACCCTCACCGAACTCAACGCCGCCGGCATCCCCACCTACGCCTTCGTCGGCCCGCTCCTACCCCCCACTTCGCCACCCGGTCGAACTCCTGGACCACCTTCTCGGGCAGCTCGTCGAGGCCCGCATCACCGAGGTGTTCATGGAACACGTCAACCTCAAGCGGTACATCCGCGAGCGCATGGACCAAGTCCTCGCCGGCGAACCCGAAGAGGTACGCGAGACATACCTTCCAGCCCGCACCGAGGAACGCCGCGAACAGCTGTGAACGAAGGTCGCTCCGGCAGGGCCGGAGCAAGCGGAGGCGATGCTTGCCCTGAAGTGGACTCCAGCTCGTAATGTCGTGGTATTCCCAACAGGACGACGTCCAAGGAGAGATGCATGCGCCACCGTGTTCTGGGCGGGACCGGCATCGAGGTCAGCCCCTACTGCCTCGGCACCATGATGTTCGGTTTCGTCGGCAATGCCGACCACGAGGACTGCGTCCGGATCATCCACGCCGCGCTCGACGAGGGGATCAACTTCATCGACACCGCTGACATGTACTCGGCCGGAGAGTCGGAGACCGTCGTCGGCAAGGCCCTGCGGGGTCGCCGCGACGAAGTGGTGCTTGCGACCAAGGTCCACTTCCCCATGGGTGACGGCCCCAACCGCGGTGGCAACTCGCGGCGCTGGATCATCCGGGAGGTGGAGGACAGCCTGCGGCGGCTGGAAACGGACTGGATCGACCTGTACCAGGTGCACCGGCCGGACCACACGACCGACATCGAAGAGACGCTCTCCGCCCTGACCGATCTTGTGCGACAGGGCAAGATCAGGGCGTTCGGCTGCTCCACGTTCCCCGCGCACGAGATCGTCGAGGCGTACCACGTGGCCGACCGCCGCGGGCTCCAGCGGTTCCGCACCGAGCAGCCGCCCTACTCGCTGCTGGCCCGAGGCGTCGAGAAGGACGTGCTGCCGGTGGCGCAGCGCCTGGGAATGGGAGTGCTGACCTGGAGCCCGCTGGCCTCGGGCTTCCTGACCGGCCGCTACCGGAAGGGCCGGGCTCTGGATCTGAGCAGCGGACGTCCCACCCTGAACCCGGACCGCTTCGATCCGTCGGCGCCGCGCACCGCCGCGAAGCTGGAGGTGGTCGAGCAGCTTGTGGCCGTGGCCATGGAAGTGGGCTGCTCGCTGCCGGAGTTGGCCATCGCGTTTCCGCTCGCGCATCCAGCCGTCACGTCGGTGATCATCGGCCCGCGCACGATGGAGCAACTGCGGAGCACGCTCAAGGGCATGTCCGTGGTGCTGGACGACGCCGTCCTCGACCGGATCGACGAAATCGTGTCGCCCGGAACCGACGTCTACTCCCCGGACGGCGCCTGGGCTCCGCCCTCGCTCACCACGTCGGCGCTCCGGCGACGCACGGCCGAGTCCAGGCCCGCCGCCTGAAACAGGCCCCTTTTCCGGACTACTGAGCTGACCCACGTGTTGTCGCTGATTGAAGGCCCCTTGAGCTGGCGCAACTTTCGGCCGCAGTGCGACACCACACGAAGATCCTCAGTAAGGGTGTCTCTCGAACCGATCTGCTCGGTGCCTCCGTCGCTTCAGATTCAGCGTCGCGCCGCTCCCGGACGGTCAGGAGTCGGGACAAACTGTGAGAGGTCTCTGCATCCGGCGAAGGAGTGGCAGTGACGACAACGCAGCCAGACGGAACAGCGCCGACGACGTCAGATCAGATAGATCGACGCCTGGACGTGGCAGTTGAGACGCTGACCGGAACCCTCGGGAGATGCGACAACAAGGCAAGCGTGTTGCTGGCTCTGACAGGCGCCAGGCTGGCGATAGTCGTTCCTGCTTCTGCAGAAGCAGATCCGCCCGCAGCCGTACTCACGATGGGCGGACTTGGATCAGCAGCCTGGGCCGCGGCTATCGTGTTTCTACTTCCGACTATTCGTCCGCATCTGAGCAATGACGACTGCGCAAGCTGGCCTCACTGGTCAAGGCTCAATCGCGACGAGATCTATGGACGGATGGGCGAGGACAGGCGTGCAGGTCGCATCAAAGTTCTCTCGGACCTGGCCCGGACGAAGTTCACCTATGTTCGATGGGCAGTAGAGCTCATGCTTGCGGGCATGGCCTTTCTGACCGCGGCCGCCGTGGTCGCCGTCATTCTGTAGCCACGAGCCACTGACGCATGCATCCCGGCGATCACAGGGCCGTCGTCTTCAGCACGCGGGGCAGGTGGACGTGCAGATGCTCGACTTCGACCTGGTGGACGCGTTCGCGGGGGGTTCGGGCAAGGATTTCTGTGAGTCCGCTCTTTTCCGGACTGAGAGACGCGGCCGGGGCAGGTCCAAAGGGGCCCATGGGATGATCTCGAAGCCAGGTGGTGGGCTCGCGAACTTCGAGATTCCCAATGAGGCAGCAGGGGGAACGGGTGTCCGAGTTGGAATTTTCACCGCCACTGTCCGACCGAGGGCGCGGTTGGTACCGGGGTGACTGCCATGTGCACTCGGTAGTTTCGAGCGGCGGCGAGTTGACGCCGGAGCAGCTTGTGGCTGATGCCCGTGCGGCGGGGCTTGATTTCCTCGCGGCCACCGAGCACAACACGTCCGAGACGCATGGCGCCTGGAGTCGGCAGGTCGGCGACGATCCGCTGGTGATCCTGGGCCAGGAGGTTGTCACCCGGACCGGGCACTGGCTCGCTCTGGGGATTCCTTCAGGGCAAGTGGTCGATTGGCGCTATGGCGTGCGGGACAACATGATCGACCGGCATCTGGAAAAGGTCCACCGTGCGGGTGGGCTCTGCGTCGCCGCCCACCCGCACGCGCCATACCCTTCAGGCACTTTCATGTACCCGTACCAGGGGTTCGATGTGGTTGAGGTATGGAACGGGCAGTGGAGTTCGGACGTGCCATGGCAGGCAGACAACGAGGCGGCCCTGGCCGAATGGGGGCGGAGCCTGGCTGCGGACATCCACCAGGGACGGTGGCGTCCGGCGATAGGTAACAGCGACACCCATCTTGAGGACCAGATCGCCGTCCCGCACACCGTCGTACTGGCCGAGGAACTGCGTGCCGACGAGATCCTCGCCGGGATCCGTGCGGGTCGGAGCTGGATCACTGAATCGGTAGCAGTCGAGCTGTTCTTCACGGTCTCTGCGGGTGATCAGAGCGCCGGGATCGGTGAACGGTTGGAAGCCAGCGATGAGCCGGCCGTCGCAAGAGTGGACGTACGTGGTGTGCCGTCGGGCACTGTCAGCTTTCACACTGAGCAAGGGATGGTGCACCGCGCGTCGCTTACCTGCTCGGGATCGGATGCCGTGGAGTGGCCCATCAGTGCGGCGGATTCGGCGTTCATCCGTATCGAGGTACGCCATCCCGAGGGGCACATGGCGGCGCTCAGCAATCCGATCCTCCTGACCTGAACTGACCGAAATCGGGAGGATTAGTTGCATGTGGGTCCCCTGTCATGGAGCCGAGTCGGATTGATACCGGTGGGTCGGTGAAGAGAGGCATGCCGAGGTCGACCAGCTGGGGGCGCCCGTCGGTGGAGGTCCGGTTGAGGCTGGTGAGTTTGGCCATGGCGGCGTTGAGGCTGACCTGAAGTCCTTCCACCTCGCCGAGCCAGCCGTTGGCGCGGGCCTCGGTGATGCGCTCACGGAGGGTGCGGATGATCTCGATGAGGTGGGGCCGCTGCTGCGGATCGAGCTGGAGCACGGGGCAGCGGATGCCTGCTTATCCGAACTAGCCCAGCTGGCAGCCTGGTGGGGTGGATCGCCGTCGAGTTGCTGAAAGTAGTGGGCAGAAATCTCGCCTGCTGGGACCATCCGGGTGTGTCGTGCGGCTGGCTCCTGCCTTGTCGCCGATGAACGGGCGTCCGGGGACAGGGGAGAATGCAGGACATGGATGACGCGTTCACACTCCTTCGGCGGGCCGTCGACCTGCTGTCCGAGGACGCCGCAGCAGAGAACGGGCAGACGGTTGGGGACGTTCGCGAGGACATCGGGCGCCAGGAGTGGGAGATAGTGCTCGGCGTTCTCATCGAGATCGGGGATATCCACCCCGTGTCAGTGGACTTCTGGGAACTCCTTGCCGAGGCCGCTCGCCAGATGATGCTCGACCGCAGTTGCCGTTGGTGCGAGTGGCGGGGCTGGGAACTTCAACACGGCACCGTCCGGGCAACCCTGAGCCTGGTGGGTGCGGAGGAGGGCCGACGCCGGACTGCCTTTTCTGGAGACGGTCGACTCCGGCCGACGTGGGACATTGGCAACCGCAATGCTCGTGGAGAACGAGAGCTGAGCATCGCAAGGCTGTGGGTGGAGTACGCGCAGGAGCTCGGCCCGGGAGAGACCGCCGACGTTCGGCTGGCTCCTCTGAGCCCCGAACAGTGGAGACATCTGAAGTGCGGCGATGTCATCACCATGCACGAAGCCCGACCTGTAGCTGGCACGGCCACCGTGATCGAGATACTGCCCCCGCGCCCCTGAACGCGTTTCGTCGTGCCCTCGTCTGGGGTCAGCAGCCACTGCTCTGGCGCGGCAAGTACCGCTGATGGCAGGATGGCCTCCATGATGATCACCAGAAAGGCTCATGCCGCGTAAGCGCCCGGGTGCAATCCGCGCCATGCGCGAGCGCCAACCTCCCGAATGGGCGCGTGAACTGCCCACCATCGACCGTCTGTCGGCTGACACGAGTGCCGCGATTCACTTGGTGGAACATAGCTCTCACAGCTATGAGGTCCAGCCTGGGCGAACCTCGCAATTCCTCCACAGCTACCGGAATTTCTTGCGCCAGCCCGGTCGGAAGCTGAGGTTGACTGCCTCGGAGTGCCCGGCCTGTCCTGGGTGCCAGTACGACGATGTCGCAGTGGTCAGGGACGCGTTGGAGGACATAGTGGGCATGCTCCCCCTTCCGGCACGCACCGAATTGCGACGACTACTTGCCGGTCTTGATGCGGAATTCCGAAGCAGGACACTGCACGATCCTGATCCAAGCCACTGGGTGGACTGGAGCGGGAGTCCGTACCGATGGTGGCACCGACGGCTTTACGCGGGTGTCTAGGGCGAGGGGCTGCCCCTCCCCGCGATGCTGACTTCTTGGGTAGCAGTGTCTGTCACAGCTCCGGAGTAATGCGACCAACGCTGCTGCGGATGTCGGGCATGCCCAAGTGGACGGTGGACGGTTGCGCTGCACGCTCGCGCATGGCCTCCAGCTTCTGCGCTGCGGCGGCCATGGTGGTCTCGATGGCGGCGACCTCGCCAAGCCAGCCCTGGTCCCGGGCCTCCTGGAGGCGGTCGACGAGGTTGGCGTGGATCTCCTGGAGGCGTGGCATCTGGGCTGGGTCAACGAGAAGTAGGGGGCATCTGACACAAGCGTTTTCATGCTGGCACGGGGTCGCGTAGTCGCGGCCGCAGGTCCCCAGGGCGACCTTGCGGAGTTCGAAGTGGGCGAGGAACTCCTCCCACTCGGTGGCGGTGAGCTCGCGGTACTCCTCGCTGGGCCGCTCGGTTCTGCGGCGCGCGATGAAGGCCCGGTGATGGGAGATCACGTCCTCCGGGTAGATCGCGGCATACCCCATGGTCGTGTCCAGAGCGGCATGACCACAGATCTTCGCGGCGATGTGCGGCGGCAGTCCGGAACGGATGGCGTCGGTCACGAAGATCCTTCTGAAGTCGTGGGGGCGCCATTCGAGCGGGTCGCCTGTCACGGTGATCTGGGCGGACTGTGAGGTCGCGACCAGGCACTCGCGGATGTAGCTACGGGTCAGCGGCCGGTACTCGGTGCCGTACCGGCGTTGGAACAGGAACGGCATGGGCGGGCTCCAGATCTGCTCGAACACGTCGTAGGCCGACACCAGCGGCAGGGCGGCGTGCCCGGCCCGGACCCGGAAGATCACCGCGGTCAGCACCTCCGCGAGCTCCGGGGAGACCAGCAGCAGCCGCTCCGAATCGGTCTTGGACGGGGCGACCTGCAGCATCGGCACCACCTCGCCAGTGGTGGGCAGGGCGTAGGCGATGAAACTGTGGTGGGTCAGCTCCAGCATCTCTTCGATCCGGATGCCGGTGTGCCGCAGCACCTCCACCGTCGCCCAGGACCAGAACGCCGCCTCCTCCTCGTGGGTCAGGTTCCGCCGCCTGCCAGCAGCCACCTCGGTGACGTAGACGCGGCGGGCCTGCCCGGACCCGCAGCGCTCGAACTCCTCCCCGGCAACGAGGAACCGTCCACCGGCCGGCGTCGCGCGAGCCGCGGTGATGCGGGCCTCGGCATCCTTGCGCTGCTGGTCGACGGCGCGAAGCAGGGCGGGCAGCAGCGGCAGCTGGGTCCTGGTCCGCTGGTCCATCCGGGACTTCACCCCGGACCTGGACTTCTTCGTCGCGCATTCGTTCGCCTTGACCGGACACGGTGCCACCCAGGGTGCCCATCGCGCCGGGTCGTCGGCGGCCCAGCGGGCGATGTCCTGGTAGAACGCCCGGACGAACACCAGCTCGTTGCGGAAGTTCACCCGCGGCCGCATCGGGTGGCCCTGGGCGTCACGAATGTGGGCCAGGCGTTCCTTCCATGCCTGCGCGACCTCCGGTGTCAGCCGCAGCGAGTCGATGCCCGGATGGTGGATCTCCAGGTCGCGCCAGAACTACCGGCACAGGTTGCGGGCGATGGAACGCAGCGAGACGTGGTCGAGCTCGGGAGCCCGCTCGGTGAAGTACTCGACCAGCAGGTCACGGACGGCCCGGCACTCGATGGCGTACGCGTCGACGATCTGCTCGACGCTGCGGCGGCCTTCGATGCGGAGCGCCCGCAGCCGCAGCGGTGCGCTGGCCGAGAGCACGCCGGTCTCCTTGAGCAGGGCATAGAACAGCGGCCGGCCGGCGCTGCCACGGAAGTGGTGTTCCTCCAGTGCGGACGTCAGCTCGATGCAGTCGCCGACGGTGATGTCGCTGACCAGGCCACCCTTGTGGATCACGATCCAGGTGAGCTTGTTCAGGGCGTCGGACCTCGCGGTGGCTGTCGCGTGCTGAGCCAGCTGTTCGAGCCGATGGAAGGCATCGGGGTCGCTGGCGGCCCGGGCCTCGGTGAGCATCACCGTCACGCGTTGCCGTAGTAGCCACGGGTAACTGGGGCGGATCGCCTGCCCGGCGACCAGGAGCACCAGTCCCGTGGCCAGCTCATCGCGCCAGTGGCTCTTGGGTGTGCCGCGTCCCTGCAGGGGCAGATCGGTCCACTCGAAGCCGGCGTCGTCCGCCCCGCTGGCCATCCAACGATCCTGCCAGGTCTCTCCAGGCTGGCCTTCGAGCCAGTCCAGCAGCTTGCCCAGGCCCCGCCGCCGGGTCTTGTCACGGGTCAGACCCGCACCGGGGTCGGTGAACAATCCAAGCAGCCGCTCGACCAGGCTCTCCCGGCTCTGACGGGTCTGCCACCAGCTCGCTTCGCCGACTCGCGGTTCCCACTCCAGCGCGTTCCCCACCTCATGTGGCTCGACGGCCCTGGGGACGTCGACGTTCGCGGTCGGGTTCACCGGCTATCGCCGCCCGCAGCCGAGGTGCCGAACAGCGCTGCCAGCACCTCGGGGCGGTAACCCGGCGCAGGCGGGGCTGGCGGCTTGGCCTGCTCGGCGCGCTGTCGTTCATGGTGGGCCAGAACGTGGGCGACCACCTCGTCGGGCGTGGGAGCGATGTAAATTTCCGTGGTGGTGATGTGGGCATGTCCCATGACCCACTGCACGTCGGCGAGCGTCAGGTTCGGATCGCGGACCATCCTCTTGGCCGCGCTGTGCCTCAGGTCGTGCAGGGTCCAGTTCGCGCCGAGCAGCTGGTTGGCACGGGTGAAGACCATCCGGGCCGCGTCGTACTCCAACGGGCGGAAGGGCCGTCGCAGCTTCCACCACAGCGGCTCCGACGGGTGCTTGAGGAACAAGCCGCGCAGTTCCTGCTGGTAGAGCCGCAGCCACACGAAGGCGTCGGCGGAGGCGGGAAGGTGCTGCAGGACCTGGCTGCCCTTGCGGACCACGCCGATCGTCTGGTCCCCGGGCGAGACCAGGCCCTGCGGGACACCTAGCAGCTCGGAGGCGCGGGCGCCGGTGGAGATGTAGAACGCGATCAGAGCCCTGTCCCGGTTGTACTTCAACCCGGCGAACAGGTCGTTGAACGCCTGGTCAGGAATGATCCTCGGGGTCGGCTTGGGCTCCTTGGGCTGATAGGTGCCCCGGCGCGAGGGCCGTCGGAACGGCTGCATCGGGTTGTGGTGCGCATTCGGACCCCCCTCGTCAGCAGCCCCGCCCTGCGGGAACGGGTTGATCAGCGGTCGGCCGTGGGTCTCGCGGTGGTACTCGTAGAACGAGCGGATCACCGCGCGAGCGTGCCGCCTGGTCCGAGCGGCATAGTTCTCGCCAGGCGCGGCCTTCCCCGTGACCGGATTCACCGACCCCGGGGCGGGCGCATCAGGACGGCGCCGCCGCGGCGGCTTCTTCGTCGTCTTCAGCCACAGCGCGAAGTCACGGGCCTCGACGCGGCTCGCGAGATGCCAGGGAACGTCCACGGCGCGTAAGAACCGGACCCACACCAACAGCTCATAGGCGTAGGACCGCAGCGACGTCAGACTCGCGTCGTCGGCGAGCATGTGGTGCAGGAACTCACTGACCGCAGCCACTTCTGTGCCATCGGCATCGACGAGCCGAAACGGCCTCAGCGGGTCCTATTCGACGACACGCGATGAAACCAGATCCACCACCACACGCTCAGTCACCACGACCCGCGAGCAAGAATCACAACCCCCTTGTCGTCACTATGAGTTGACCTGGAAGGGAGCCCAAACTAGTTCGGTCAACGGGACGTGCGCTGCTCCATGCTCTGGCCGGACCCCACCCAGCGCGAGCGCCTGACCGAGATCCGCAACAACCTCCACGGCCGCATCGCGGAAGCCGAACGCGAAGGCTGGCTCGGCGAGATCGACGGACTCAAGGTCAGCTTCGCCGACGCTCAGAACAAGCTGGCCCAGCTCGACGAGCAGGTCCGCCGCGCCGCCACGATCAACCTGGGCATCCCGACGGTCCGTGAGGTTGCCGGTCGCACAGCCTCCGTCGCCGCGACTCCAACCATGAGCCAACAAGCCGCGGACGAGCCGTCCACTCCGATCTGATTATCGGCTGACAGTCAAGCGAGTGTGGGGAGAGACTGCTGAAGTGGCCGCAGCAATCTTCGGTTTCGTGGGAGTCCTGCTCGGCTCCCTCATCACCTCTGTCTTGACGATCTACAAGGACAGACTCGCCGCCCGGCACGAGATCGAGCTCCGCGACCAGCAGTACGAGCGGGACCGCCAAGCCGCTAAGGATGCCTTCCAAAGGGAGAGCATCCTCGCCCTACAGACAGCGGTCACGAACCTGCTCAAGGCCGCCTACAAAGAGCTCGACCGGGTCCTCGCCGAATTTCACGAATCGGGTTCGTGGCCTGCACGTCAGTGGGAGACACCAACGGCTGAGGGCTGGTCGGAGGCTGTGCTGCAGCTTCAACTGTCAGCAAGCCGGGTCCTGGACGGGGGGCTGCGTGAACTCGCCCAGGAAATCCAGCATGCCGCAGGCGACTCGATCTGGGCGGCAGACCTCACCACCGCACGGCAGCACAGCGAGCGCCTGGAGCCGTTGCACGTCCGATTCAACGACGCCGTTACCAGAATCTTCGCTTCGCTGATCTGAACCACGGACCTGGCGATTGGTTCAGAGAACCCGCCGCCGGAGACCCCGGCTTCGACTGCTCCGGCCTCACCAAAGCCGCCTACGCCGCCGCGGGCATCGCCCTGCCCCGCACCGCCCAACAGCAGTACGACGCAGGCCCGCACGTACCCCAAGGCCAGCCCCTACTCCCGGGCGACCTGGTCTTCTACGGCCGCCCCCAAGGCGGCATCCACCACGTCGGCCTCTACATCGGCGGCGGACAGATGATCGATGCTCCGGGCCGCGGCAAGAAGATCAGGATCGACCCCTACCGCTACCCAGGCCACGGCTACGCGGGTACCACACGGCCAGTTAACGATCACTAACCTCGCGCCGTGCCGCCTCGGGCGACAAGGCGTCGACCGCTATCTGCGCCGCACTTGCTGAAGTCCGCCGAGGATTCCGGGAGTTGGTCGGCAACCGGGCTCCGGACGCCAGCGGACGGGTGACCGTGGACCTGGACGGGGTTCTGGTCGTCGCACACTCAGATAAACAGGACGCGGAGAAACGGACCAATGGCAACGCTGACACCGCGCTCCATGCCGACTCAACAGGCCTCCGCAGCGGCTGGCGCACCCCGGCTCTCCGCCGCCGCCCAACGCCGGACGTCGTCATCCGCCAGGCAACCCGCCGCCAAGAACTGGCGAGGCGGGACTCCCAGCGGCACTGCGAAGACTGCACAGAGTACGAACCGGCCGGAAGCAAACCCTGCCCGCCCACGGAACCATCTGGTAGCCATTTAGAACTTTTACGGCGGCCGCCACTACCTGGTTTTCGCCGCGAACCTCTGGGTCGCAAGTACCCCGGCTTCAACGGCAAACCGGCCCCCAACGCCGTAAAACGGCCCCTGGAGGGAACGACCTGTGCGTTTGTCGCACCGATGATCTAAGGTCACGCTGTTCTCTGGGGAGGGATGACGCATGGTGCGTGGGGGATGGTGGGCTGTGCTGTGCGTAGCGGTGCTGACGCTGGCGGGGTGCGGGCAGCCGGCGGTTGAGGTCAAGCCGGGGTTTGAGAGCGCGGAGGAACTGCCGGAGAAACTCGGCAAAGACGGCACCAGCGTCGTGGTGGGCGATCCCGACGCGAAGATGATCGTGCAGCTGTACGAGGATCCGCGTTGTCCGTATTGCGAGGAGTTCGAGACCACCGGTGGTTCCCCACAGTTGCGGGAAGCGATGCTCGACCGCCGGGCGAGAACCGAGTACACCCTGGCCTCCTTCCTGGACGACCGAGTCGGCGGCAGCGGGTCGAAGAAGGCAGTCAACGCACTGCGCGCCGCGCTGAAAGAGGGCAAGTTCGTGGAGTACCACGAGGTGCTCTACGCCAACCAGCCCGAAGAGAGCGTCGACGGCTACACCGATACCTATCTGCTGGAACTGGCCGACGAGGTAGAGGGCCTGCGCGGCCCGGCGTTCGACGCGGCCGTGAAGACCATGAAGTACCGCTCCTTCGTGACCGCCTCCGAGAAAGCCTACGAGCGGGCCGGGGGAGCAAAGGAGCCCGAAGGACCGGGGACACCCACCGCGGTGATCAACGGCAAGCGGATCCCTCTGGAGTACTACGACCTGCTCTTCGACGGCAACGCCTTCGCCGGTCTGCTGCAGCAGATCTTCGATAGTCCCGGGCAGTGGGAAGCCACGACTTTGTGAACCACCGCGCGCTGACCGGCCGCAGGGAGATCTCGGGCTCGCCAGAGGGCCCCGACCTAGGGGCGCAAGTCAGCGGCGGCCGGAGGGGCCGAGCGGTCTAGAGTCTCCCCGTGGACGTCACTACCTGGTTCGAGGTCGAGGATCCGCAGGAGTACGACGAGGAGCCCTGGGATTTCGACGAGGCGGAGCTCGCCTTTCTCGCGGCTCTGCGCGCCCGGGCCGCCGTCTGGCAAGTGCCGCCGGCTCCCAGCACGGTCGGACGGCCCGAGGACGAGGCGTCGCTCCTCGTCTATGTCTGCCTCCTCGACGCGGAGCGCCTGGTGGCGCTCGGCGAATGGGCCGTGTACTTCTTCGGCACATACGTGCGGGCAGGAAAGGTCTGCGACCAGCTCTTCAACCTCCACGAGCCGCCCGAGCGCGGCTCCTTCCGGGCCTCCGGCACCGTTGACGAGCTCGCGCAGCAGTGCGCCGACTGGTTCGAGAGCCTGTTGAGCCGCCCTGTCGTCCGCACCGAATGGACGTCCAAGGCCGGAACGGCCGCGACCCGTTGGGAGTTCGCCGACACGGACGAGGCCCTTGTCGTCAGCGGCGCAATACCCGCCGACGGCTCACCTCCCGACCGCCGCCTCCCGGTCCGTCCCTGATCCCGCCAGACACGCCTGGCCCAAGTCCTCGAGCGGACCGCGTAGCGGCTCGCAGGACAAGAACCGCACCGCCGCCCAGCCGCACGGCGGCCCTAGCCCAACCTCGCGACCGCGGCTCATGACGCCGAAGCCTCGCGATCAACGCACGCGTGGCGTCCAGATCGTTCGCGAATTTCTCGCGCCTTTTCGCCGACCAGCGGCGTGTTGGCGTCGGCTGGATTCAGGCCTCGCCGAGATGAATGCTCAGGCGTTGCCGCCGTGGCCGGGGCACGGTGCGAGCAACCTCCGGCAAACGGTCCGCGACCGTCCGGCAAGCAGCTCACGACACGGTAAGCGCATGACGAGACCAGCGCCCCACTCCCAGCCGACAGGGCCAGGGCTTTCTACCGTCGTCGGTATTTGTACTCCAAGGCCAGCCCTTTGTTCCTTGGAGACCTGGTCTTCTACTTCAGCGATGGCCAGATGGCCGACGCTCCGGGCCGCGGCAAGAAGACCAGAAGTGATCACTACCGCTACCCAGGTCACGCCTACCCAGGTGCTACACGCCTCTCAAGTGATCACTAAACGTCCAGGTGAGGGCGTCTAGGCACGCCATCACTCAAAGCTCTGCAGCAGATGTGCCCCGGGCACCCGATCCCCGGGCTGAACAGGGACCATGACCACTTCGGGTTCATCGAAGACCGGCTCCCCACCGGGCCGGCGAGCATAGGGCACCCAGCCGTAGTCGACGCCGTCGCTCCGGTCGCAGCTCATCCAGGTGATGGCCTCCTGCTCGCCCTCTCGGAGCGGAAGGTTCGCCACCGCCCGCGCGGCCACCCCGTCCTCCACCGGGACCAGTACCTGAGGAACGGCGAAGACCCACCGGACGGCGTGGATCTCTCGCGCCTTGGCCGCGGCCCGTTCCTCGAACGCGGAGGCCGTCGGCTCGTCGCGCAGGTAGTCGTAATCCGACAGCACCAGGGTGCGTTTCCCCTGCAGCGCGACGATCGCAGGGCAATCGCGGTCGTGGATCGCCCGTTCCAACCGGGCTACGACGTCACGCAGCAAGTGCTCGGTGTCCTGGTTCACCCCAGTGCCCACTCCCTGACCGGATCGCCGGAGCGCCTGGAGGCCCCGGACTTCGGTGACTTCGGGATCCGCCCTGATGATGACTCAGCTCTCTGCGTCTCGGTAGCGACAGTCCGAGGAATGACCAGGGCACTGGTCGAACTCGTCGGGGTAGCCATCGAGCAGCCTGCCATTACCCGGGAGAGACGCCGGGGCGTCGGCCAGCAAGGCTCCGAGGTCCGCCAGGCTTCGGATCTCGGCGAGCGGCACGGCGCAACCGCAGACCGGGCGATGTCGGTGGCGGTGCGGTCGGAGATCAGCGGATGGGTGGAGTGCTGCCGCAGGAATTCGTAGGCAGCTGCGGCGCGGTCGGCGATGTTCACGGCGGAAGCCCTCCCTTCGGGCATGGGTGATCGGCAGGTGCGTGCGAAACGGGCGCCTGCACGGTGGATCGGTGGGCGTGATGTTTCGGTCTGCCGGCCGACGGCATACTCAGCGGCGAGCGAGCGACGAGTTCACCAAGCCGCCGCAGCGCGTTGATCGATTGTTTCGTCAGAGCCGCGACCGACCAGGGCCTTGTACTCACCCGCTGCTCAGCGGGAAGCCCGTCACTCGCTCACCGGGTCTTCGCGCGACTTGAACACGTGGTACGCGTCCATGACCTCCACGGAGGCCCGGTTGCCCAGGTGCGAGAGGTAGAGCATCTTCCGGGTGATGTCGGCGCGGTGACGGCGCCCTGCCCGGGTCGGCGTCTCGTCGGGCTCTGTGTCGTCGAGTTCCTCAAGGGCTGCGAGGAGCTCCCTGGCAGTCTCGACGGCCTTGTGCAGATCAATGGTCACGACCGATCCCATCTCGAGCCTCCGGGCTTACGGGGCAGTCTCCCGTATCCCGGAGCAGGGATGAGGCCCCGGCGCGGCCATTCAGGGTGCGGGTGGCCGGAGCCTGCGCGGCCGGACCACCCGCACCACCCCCGCCCCCTCGACCACGCTGCGGCTCAGGCCGCGGCGACGCCCGCCATGACGGCGTCCAGTGTGTGCAGGGTGCCGGTGTCGAGGTCGTCGACGCCGCCGGTGACGGCGCGGAGCATGTTGCGTTCGGCGCGGACGGCGCCGCGGACGGTCTGTTCGTGGTGCGTGAAGGTGTTGACGGCCTGGACCACTCCGTAGGCGGTGTTCTGCCAGGGGGCGACCCGGTCGTCGTGGCGCCACAAGCGGTCGAGCGCGTCGCGCTTGTGCTCCGCGTGGGTTCGGGAGCGGCCGGGCTCTTCCGGCAGCGGGACGTGTGCGTCCAGGAACGACCGCCACTGCCGGTCGGTCACGGTCTGCTCGCACAGCCGCTTGACCTCTGCGGCGAAGTCGTCAGCGATCTCGTAGACGATGTTGAGTGCCTCGCGGGCTTCGCTCAGCCGCAGCTTTGAGTACCGGGAGTGCCGGATCTTGATCTGCTGACCGGTCTCCGCGAGTCCGGCGCTCATGGTGTTGTCGCATACGACGTTGGTCACGGCCCGCTTGAAGGTCGTCGCCAGCGACCCGTCGAAGCTGGTCGCGCCGAACAGGTGCGGGCGGAACTCGACTCCTTCGGGGGTGCGGACGTTGTCCGGCACCTACACCGACACCCAAGCGACCGCTCCCTGCCGCAGCAGCCCGGCCGAGCCGATGGCGAGGTCCGCATCCAGCAACTGGGCGATCGTCCCGATCAGCCACTCCTCGTAGGGATGCGGCTCGTATCCCTCGCTGAAGATCCCCATCACGTGCCCGGTGTCACTGCGGAGGAAGGCCTGCCGATCCGGTACGTGGATCAGCCCGCCGGTGATCGGGCTCTCCACGTACACCGGGCTGGCGATGGCCTGCCATCCGAAAAGGCGCCGCTTGACGTCCTCCACCGGGACAGGACCGGGGTAGTGGTTGGGCTCGGTACTCTGCAGGTCGGCTCGGTAGTGCCAGGCCGCGCCCCGCTTCTCGGTGAAACCGATGAGCGTGTTGGCGTTCAGCCACTTCAGGGATTCCTTGGACACGTCCTCTTCTCCCTTCGGGATCGGCGATGGTTCGGGCCCGTGAGCTGGGCGGGCGGTGGGGATCCCACCGCCCTTGAATGCGCCTGCTTACGGGTCGTGCGGCGGTGCTCCGGCGCCGTGCGATGTGTTCAGCCGGTGCAGAGCAGGCAGTTGCAACCGTGTGCCTCGTGCGGACACGGCTCCACTCCGCTGTTGCACGGGCGCCCGTTGTCGGCCTGGCAGGGCTGTTCTCCGTGGCACATGAGGGTGTCGCCTGTGCATTCCACGGGGTCGTCGCCGTTGGCCGCGGTGTAGTCGCCTCCGGTCGGGTCGTCGGGGCGACGGCGCAGTTCGTACTCGGCACCGCAGGTCATGCATCGTTCGTACGACGTTTCGTCGGGGTGGTCGCTCCAGCCGTCGCCACTGTAGAAGCGGTGGCCGAAGCTGGACCACACGTGCGTGATCGCGGGTAGTTCGACAGAACTCATGGTGTGCACCCCCTGGTTCGCGGCAGAGAGGACCCGGGCACCCCGGCGGGAAGGGAAGACCGGAGCACCCGGGCGTTCAGGAAGGCAGCAGACAGTCCGCGGCGATCGCGGCACCGTGCGGACCCCGCCCGACCGGGCAAAGGCGAAAGCGGGCGGGCGGGGCGTTCGATACGGGTTCAGCGGTCGCCGCTGTAGGCGAGATCGGGAGCGCCCAGCAGGCTGACCGGCCCGCAGAAGTCCTCTTCGGGAAAGGAGTCTTCGGCCTCTGCCAGTTCCCTGCGCATGCGGGCCACGAGGTCGTCCGCGCGCAGCGGTGACGGCAGCTCCCAGATCTCCACCGTTGCGCTCGGGTCGCCACACCCCGACACGACGCACAACTCCCGTATGTACCGGGGCCGCAGCTCGGACCCGAGATTGTGGTACTCCGTGAGCCGGAAGCACGCATCGAATCCGTCGGCACCCCGGTATGTGGCGAGGCGTGTGCGTACGGTCACCCACGGATACATCTCGAAGAGCCGGGACAGGACATCCCGGTACGCGTGCCAGCAGGCGTACCGCCCGTGCCGTCCCGACGCCGCGGTGCGCGCGCCGAAACCGCGGCTGTCCGCGACTTGGAGGCTAGCCACGGCAGCGTGCCGACCTGCGGAGTGTGCGCCGGGCGCGACGATCACGTTCCCCTCGTACAGATCGCCGGACACCTGGGCGGTCAGTTCCTGGAAGTCGCTCAGCGGGACTCCCCGTATGTACATGGCGTGTTGTCTCCCTTCACGGGCAAGAGACAGTCCCCGCTCGCGCATCGGCGGGCAGGGATTCTTGTGCGGGCGCCGCCACGTCCATGCGGCTACCGGGTCAGTTCGACCCGTCCGCTGGACTGGGTCCATCCCTGCGGCAGGAAGCCGCCGCCGCAGAGCCATTCGTCCTGCGCCGCGACGTGTTCGAGAACGTCGATCAGCTCGCCGCTCCAGTCCTCCGCGCTATTGGCGGCCACGGACTCCAGACCGTCGACGACCCGCCGCAACCGCGCGAGTGCGGCATTAGAATCCATCGAAGAATTCCCTTCCGTCGGGCCCCGTTCTCTCAACGGGGCGACTTGACGGTCTCACTTAAATACGTGCCGCCAACCCTCTCGATTACCGATCACGGGAGATGAATTTCAAGATTTCCCGCACCCCCGACCCCAGGGCCCCCGACCCGGGCTCGCGAACACGAAAGGGGACCCCGGAAGAGCCGACTTCCGGAGTCCCCTTTGCAGTCACGCTATGCGCTCCCGCTCGGCTGCACGCTGCGGTAGACGAACTCATCTCGCACTGCGTCCAGTCGCCTCGTCAAGGCGCGCCATTCCCTGACGGCTGCATCCCGCGTCCGCTGCACCTTCGACGACGAATTCCGCGGACCGCCGTACAGAGCCTGAGCAGTCTTGCCGATCACTCCCGCACGCCCCAAGTCATCGGCCTTGCTGCCGAAGCGCAGGAACATCCCAAGAGTCGGGTAGTCGCTGCCGTCCTCCCAAGCCGTGCGGAAGATCGCTCCGCTGTTCGCGGCCAGGGAGGGGGCAACGGCGAGAGTCGGCAGCACGTCGGCGTGCGGCATCCCGCGGATCTCCTGGGCTCCCGGTACGGCGTCTATGTCGTCCGGCGGGACGTCCAGCCGGTACCCGTTGCTTGCCGCAGCGTCCCGCACCGCCCAGTAGCGGACGGTCGCACGACTGACGACGATCGTCTCGCCGTCCCGCCGCACGTACTGCCAGGAGGCAGGCTCACCCGACCCGATCCACACTGCAGCAGTCTCGCAATTCGCCGTGATCTGCCCGAGCCGCTTGGCGAATCGCAGTACGGCGTCCTGCGTGACGTCGTCACTCACGTCATCCGTTCCGTACGGCGCGTTTCCGCCACGCGAGACAGTGGCGCTGCCGTCCATCCGCTTCCGGGAGCGGGTGCCGTCGACGGCACGGCAGTACCGCCGGGACGTTCGCTGAATCTCTGTGAAGTCTTCCGTCGTCACCTGCGCCATTTCTTCCGCAGTGACCTCTGGAGCAGAATTGCCCCCGACCGTTCTCCGATCGTTCGCGATGCGCGCCTTTTGCGCTACACCTCGACAATTCAATTGTGCCGCGATTCCGGCACAATTCAATACCCTGGAGCGAATTAGACAGAAATTACAGGGTTGACCAGGGCGACACAAATTCCGACCCTCACCACGCATACTCACCTTAAATTCCCGAAATCAAGCCACTAACCCTTCACATTCGCCCCAAGGAATACAGAAAAGCCCGAGAATAAAATCCTCGAATAAATTACATTTTCCCTGTGGTCATCGTGCAATCAATTTGCCCACCGTATGTACCCCGGCCGAACCGCCCTCGTCTTGTCCAGGTACTCACCGGACATCGAGTTGCACGCCCCGCAGGAAGGCGTCACAGCCCAGACGACCAGCGCCAAGGGAGGACAAGAGGGCTTCCGCTCTAGCAGGTAGGCGAATCCGTAGCCCGATCGGTAGTGAGACTGGTAGAGGGATTCGCACTCCGTCTGCCGCAGGGCTTCGGCATAGTCGCGGCAACCCGACCCTGCACTGAGGGTGGAAGGAAGCAATCGGTGAAGGACTGGCAAGACGACGAGTACCGCCTCTACGTCAACGGGGGTGAGGGCTCGGATCTCTGGAGTCTGCTCGCGGACTGGTCCGACAGTGAGGACGAGCGGGAGTGGGTGAAACACATTCCGCGCTTCGCCCGTCTCATCGCCTGCTGGAGCCGGCTCGGGTTCATCAAGGTGTTCCGGTCGGACGAGTGGCCGGCGGACCACACTGGCGAGGAGGTCACCGGGCAGGATTTGGACGAGCTACTCGCCGATCCTCAGAGCTGGGAGTACGCCGAGGAGCCGACCCGCTGGATCTGCGTGGCCTCCGGCGACCGGGACATCCAGGAACTGGAGGAAGGGATGTGCGAGCAGGAGCGGTGAGCACCGCATCCTGACTCCGTGGGCCCCGGCCGACCTTTGTCGGCCGGGGCCCACGTACGTCCGGGACCTCAAAGAGCGTTTTGTCCTGGCGGGGGTGTTTGGTATGCCGGGTTGTCCGCGAATCCCTTCCCGTGCCCGTAACCGAGACGCATTGCTCTGCGCGACGCTCAACCGAGCGGCACCTTCGCGAAGGATTCCCACTCGTACATCTGGTTGTCGCGGTGGATCACGATCAGCTCTGCCGTGGAAATACGAGCGCCGGCCGGGGCAGCGTTGAGACCGGCCAACGCTTCCGCGATGGGCGCGGCAGGACCGTCGCCGGCGCTGTAGGCGACGGATACATGCGGGGTGAACCCCTCGGCTTTCTCAGGGACTTCGCCGAGAACCTCGCCGATCGCCGTACGGATCGCGTCCCGAATCGCCCGGACCGGTTCCTCCGGGTGGACGTGCAGCAGTACGGCTTCCGGGTCCAGGACTTCGGGTCCGATCCGCAGATCGAAGGCGGGAACGGCGGCCAGGTGGGCGCACGCGGCCTCCGCGATCGCGCGTACGTCTGCTTCCTTGACCTCGCCCACGAAGCCGATCCCCTGCATGGTCAGGTGCAGCCACTGGTCGGGGATGGGGGTGAGAAGCGATCCCACCGGGGCAAGCGCGGACCGGTACTCCGCGGCGAGCCGGTGCACGTCGTCCTGGCCTTCGAAGGTCAGGTGCCAGGTGTAGAAGCGGCGGCCCACGCTCCAGCCTGGCCGCCACCACCAGTGGTTCCGCATGTTCTCGGGCTGAGTCGTCATAGCCCGGGATCAAATCAGCCCGCGCCCTCCCCTGGCGAGAGGGCCAGCTGCCGCGGCGCCGAGTCCAGGCAGAACTCTTCGACAGCCGCGCGTAGTCCGACGCTTGCCGACCCTCCTGTATGTGGGCGGCCGGCGTCGAGGGGCAGTTCCCCCAGCCGGCGGGCAACGGGCACAAGTCGGTGATCCGGAGGAAGCGCGAACACCGGCGCGAGCGCCTCCAGGGCGCCTTCTGCTTCGCCCACCGTGAGGTGGGCCGCCGCCTGGCTGATGTGGATCTGTGCTTCGGTGCCGTAGGCCCGCACGGGCTCCGCAACCAGGAGGCGGAGGGCGTGGTCCGCCGCGCGCAGGGCGTCGGCCGGGCGGCCGAGGCGCAGTTGGACCGCCGCTGCGTAATTCCCCTGTCGAGCGGGCCGACAGGAGAAGATGCCGCCGACATCGTCGTCTCCGGTCACGGTGTCGCGGGCGCGCTCAGCACAGGCAAGTGCCGCCAACGCCTCGTCCTGTGCTCCGAGTTGGGACCAAGCATCCGCCTCCTGGCACGCGAGGAGGACCGTGACCGTGCCGGACGGGCGGCAGCTCGCACCGCGCCGGGCATGGTTGACGGCGTCGCGCAGGCGCCCGTCCCAGAAGGCGATCTTGGAACAGGTCGACAGTACCCAGGCGCGAAGGTCGTCGCGCCCGGCCAGTTCGGCACAGAGCCAGGCCGTACGGCCCTGGGTGTCCGCCGCCCGTAGTTGGCCGAAGTCGGACGACATCCACGCCAGCAGTCCGCACAAGTAGCCGGCCACCGCATACAGGTCCACGGACTGCTGCTGATACTGGCGGCCGTCAAGCAGTGCGAAGACGCGGTCCCGCAGGCTGCGTGTACGACCGAACAGGCGGACGGGGTCGGAGGTGAGGTACTCGGAAGCGAGTACCCGAGTGTCCGCCATGAGCTGCTCGATCGCGATGTCACCGACGTTGGAGGTCTCCGCCCATTGGGCCCAGGAGGCTGATTCGTCGGCGGCCAAGCTCACCAGTTCGGTTCCAGTCGACGCTGCCGACGGGTTCGTGGAGGGGGCCGGCGCCGGGTCGTCCTCGGGATACGGAACGGCCCCTGGGCGGTTCAACATCCGCAGGTCGCCCTCGGGCAGCGCCCGCCGGTCGTCGAGATCGAGCAGATCCTCTACACGGCAGGCGAAAACATCGGTCATCGCCAGCAACACCGGGAGCGTGGGGCGGCGGGAGGAAGGGCCTGGCCACTTCTCCCACTTGCCGACCAGAGACGCGTCGGCCGCGACGGCTTCGCCCGGGCGCTGAGTGCTGACCTGGTTGATACGGTCCGCCGTCTCCTGCAAGGTCCAGCCGTGGGCGTGCCGCCATGCCTCCCTCGGGCGCATCCGGAAGCGGGCGCGCATCTCGACGGCGATGTCGGCGACCGTGCATCCGGCAGCGGTCATGGCGTGGCGAACGGCGTCCCGGTCCGTCTTGGAGCCGAGCTTGGAGCGGGCGTTCACGAGCTCCCTCCCTCCGCGGCGTAGTGAACTCAACGTAGCCGCGTAGTCGCTCGAACGGGGACACGGTGGCCATGGGCGCGGGTGTCCACATGTCCAACACCGCCTGCCCTCAGGCGGTGTTGGACCTGGTCACAGCAATGGCGTCCGGTCCAGAAAAGTTGGTCACGGCCGCTCGCGACGCCGACCGCCGCTGTTGGAACGGTAGGGGCACGAACAACCGCCACTGCCGGGGACAGAGATGATGACAAGCCAGCCCGATGAACAACAGACCGGCCCCATGGCACCGGACGCGGGCGTCTCCGCCTGGCTGGCGTCCGCGCACCCCTCGCCCCTCCAGGCTCAGCGGGAATGGAGCAGTGTCGCCAGGCTGGCCCTGCTCCCGCTCGGCAAGCGCTTCGACGCCGTCCGCATCCCCGAGGCCGTGGTGCACGCCGTCACCGGAAGCGGCGAAGCGGCGATCGTCGATTCCCGCCTCGCGGCGTGCCTCAACGGTGGCCCGGTCGTGCGGGATCCCTGCTGCTGCCGCTATTACGCCCTGGTGCCGCCGGGCACCGCGGACAAGTGGAAGTCACCGGCTGCCGACTGCCTCGGGCAGGGCACCTATCTGGGTGTCCCACGCACCGACCATACTGAGCTCGACGAGACGTGGAATTCGTACTGGTCGGTGCCGATGGCCCGCGCCGGCGCGCTGTGCCGCGAAACGGACGTGCTGCGGCTCGTCACCGCGGGGCTATGCCCTACCGGTGAGGAGTCGACCGGTGAGGAGTCGTCATGACTCCACGAGGCGAGAAGACAGCGGCGGAATCACTCCCGGTCGACGTGGCCACCATGCGCGCCCTCGTCGATCGGTTGCTGGAGGAGGACGCGGAACCGCCCACCCGTGAAGAACTCCGAACGTTCACACTCCAGTTGCGCGGTCATCTGATGCTGCTGATCCCGGAAGTCGAGGACAGTACCCGCACGAGGGCAGCAGACGACGGCGTCCGCGTCGGGGCGCTGGCCGGTGTCGGCGAGGCACGCAGGCGACTTGACCAGCTGCCGAGCTGGGGCCTTCTCGGTGAGATCAAGCATGCGCTGATGCTCGCCCGTTCGGTGCGGGCCCTGTGCGAGCACCTGGAAGGCCTGCGGCCGTTCCCCACCGCTGAGCGACCTTCGTGACGACGGATTCGAGTTGAGGGTCGCGCCTCGATCGCCTGTCTCGGCCGGTGGCCAGAGAGTCCTGGCCGGAACGGGCTCGCCACAAGCCTGCCCCGGCCCTCACCACGTCCAACGTGGGCCCGCCGTCCGCGGACGGGGACCTCGCGAGCGCCCTCGCCCGGCGGTTCTCCGCAGTGCTGC
>NZ_JBFAHW010000018.1:0-130307 GCF_040654355.1 Streptomyces sp. NPDC050704
CCCGACATGAAAGCCGTCTACATCGAGGGTGAGGACTACGAGGCCGACCCGATCGGCGTCAAGGGACTCGGCGAGATCGTCATCGTCGGAGTGGCGCCCGCCATCGCCAACGCGGTCTTCAACGCCACCGGCCGCCGCATCCGCGAACTGCCCATCACCGCCGAAGCACTGCTCTGAGCCCTGGGTGGCCGGTGCAACTCACCCGGCGACCCGGCCTCCCACGCGTCCGGCGGCTTGCGACGCAACACCGCCGGGCACCAGGACCGCCGCCGCGGCCTGCTCCCCCAAGGCGCGGCGGCGGTCCTCTCAAGTCACCCACCTCACGGAGAGCCCGCCATGCTGAACATCGCGGACACGTTGCGGCAGTGGTGCCGCGAGGGCCGCTCCTTCGCCCTCGCCACCGTCATCCAGGTCAGTGGCAGTGCACCCCTGCCCGTCGGCACCGCCCTCGCCGTCGACACGGACGGCACCGCGGTCGGCAGCATCTCCGGCGGCTGTGTCGAAGCGGCGGTCTACGAGCTGTGCCAACACGTCCTCGCGCACGGCGGGCCACCAGTGCGCACCCGCTTCGGCTACTCCGACGACGCCTTCGCCGTCGGCCTGACCTGCGGCGGCGAGATCGAGGTGCTGGTACAGCGCGTGGAGCCCGCCGCCGAACCCCACCTCGTCACCGCCCTCCAAGCCGTGCTCGCGGGGCGCCCCACAGCCGTTGCCCACATCGTCGACGGCCCCGGCGAACTCGTCGGCCGTACGCTCCACGTCTCCGGCGAGGGGCCCCACGACGGCACGCTCGGCTCCGGGAGTGAGGACCGGCAGGTCGTGGCGCACGCCCGCGCGCTCCTGCGGGTGGGCCGCACCGCCCGCATCGAAGTGGGTGGCGACGCCGACACATGCCCAGAGCGCCTGTCCGTGCTCGTCCACACCCACGCGCCCCGCCCCCGCATGCTGATCTTCGGCGCCGTCGACTTCGCCGCCGCCCTCAGTCAGGCAGGCCGCTTCCTCGGCTACCACGTCACCGTCTGCGACGCCCGCCCGGTCTTCACCACCGCTACCCGCTTCCCGTACGCCGACGAGGTCGTCACCGACTGGCCCCACCGCTATCTCGCGGCCACCGAGACCGACGTGCGCACCGCCGTTTGCGTCCTGACCCACGACGCCAAGTTCGACATCCCCCTGCTGCGTCTGGCGCTGACCCTCCCCGTGGGCTACGTCGGCGCGATGGGCTCGCGACGCACACACGACCACCGCGTCGACCTGCTCCGGGAAGCCGGCGTGCCCGAGGAGCAACGGGCCCGTCTGCACTCACCGATCGGCCTGGACCTCGGCGCCCGTACACCCGAGGAGACCGCCATCTCCATCACCGCGGAGATCATCGCCCACGCCAACCGCGGCACGGGCCGGCCCCTGTCGCACGGCACCGGCCCCATTCACCGTCCCGAGCAGCCGCTGCCCGGCCTGGCGATGGTGCCGTAACCCCCGCACCCGTCAGGCAGCCGACGGGCACCCGGCGCACCGAGCAGCGTGCGGTCGGTCATGCGCCGGGGTGGGCGTAACCGTTCTGGTAGGCGATCACGACGAGTTGGGCGCGGTCGCGGACGCCGAGCTTGGTCATGATGCGGTTCACGTGGGTCTTGGCGGTCGAGGGCGAGATGTGGAGCTGTTCGGCGATGGCGTCGTTGGAGAGGCCGGTGGCCACGAAACGGAGCACTTGGCGCTCGCGGTCGGTCAGGGGTGTCAGCTCCGGGGTCGGCGTGCTCGTCATGTCGGGTGAGGCGAGATAGTGGGCGATGAGTGCTTTGGTCGCCCTGGGTGACAGCAGCGCCTCTCCGCGGGCGACCAGCCGGATGGCGTCGAGGAGGTAGGAGAGCTCCACGCTCTTTCCGAGGAACCCGCTGGCACCGGCACGCAGCGCGTGGAAGACGTGCTCGTCGGCTTCGAAGGTGGTCAGGATCAGCACCCGTACGCCCGCGAGGTCTTCGTCCGCCGAGATGGCGCGCGTGGCGGCGAGGCCGTCCATGTCGGGCATCCGGATGTCCATCAGCACGACGTCGGCACGGGTGCTGCGGGCCAGCGCGACCGCCTCTGCGCCCGTCGCCGCCTCGCCGACGACCTCCAGGTCCGGCTCCGACTCGATGAGCATGCGGAAGCTGGTGCGGACGAGGGCCTGGTCGTCGGCGAGCAGAACGCGGATGGTCATCCCTGCCTCCCCTCGGCGGCGGTCGCGGGCAGGGCCGTGGCCGGCCGGTCCGACGTGCGAGTGTCGGTCGGTGGTCCGGCCGTGGGCAGCGGTAGGCGCACAGCGAGGCGAAAACGACCGTCGGCGTCCGCACCGGCATGGAGGGTGCCGCCGACCGCGTGGGCGCGCTCGCGCATGCCCGTCAGACCGTGTCCGGTGCCCGTCGCGGCCGACTCCGGGTACGGGCCGGAGGCCAGGGGGTTGGTGATCCGGATGCGCAGTTCGTCGGTCCCGAAGTCGACGAGCAGGTCCGCCTCGGCGGTCGTGCCGTGCTTGTGTGCGTTGGTCAGTCCCTCCTGGACAACGCGGTAGGCGGTCAGGTCGATGGCGGTCGGCAGCGGGCGCGGGTGGCCGGCCTGCCGGTGGCGGACGCTCAGCCCGGCGGCGGTCAGCGATTCGAGGAGCCCGCCGAGGCGGGCCAGGCCGGGCACGGGTTCGGTCGGCTGCGTCTCGCCCGTTGTCTCGTCCGTTGTCTCGTCGCCGGACTGGCGCAGTACGTGCAGCAGCGGGCCCAGTTCGTCCAGGACCGTGCGCCCGGAGTCACGGATGTGGCCGAGCGCCACCTCGGCCTGATCCGGCCGCGCTCGCAGGAAGTGACCGGCGACCCCTGCCTGAATGGTGATCAGGGCGATGTGGTGGGCGATCACGTCGTGGAGTTCCCGCGCGATGCGCAGCCGCTCTTCGGCGACCCGGCGGCGGGCCTCTTCCTCCTTGGTCGCCTCCGCCCGCAGCGCTCGCTCCTCCATCGCGGCGACGTAGTCGTGCCAGGTGCGTACGGTGGCCCCGACGGCGGCGAACATCCCGGTCCAGGCGAACACGGCGCCTGCCTCCGGGCCGGTGGCCGAATCCGTCGCGTACGTGATGACCGCGTACAGGGAGAGGGCCGTGCCCGAGACGGCGATCAAGGCGATCCGCCGGCGGACCGTTCGGGCCACGGTGTAGACCGCGATCAACGCGGCGATCTTCAGCACCCGCGACGGATACGACGCGAGGATGGTGAAGGTCACCTCTCCGAGCACTGTCAGCGCCAGGACGGGCAGCGGTGCGCGGCGGCGGGCCAGCAGAAGCAGGAACGCTGCCGCCGCGGCGACGGCGTCGGCGCCCGAGGGACGTACGCCGTCGGGCCACCGTCCGAACAGCAGGGGCAGCAGGCCGATACCGCCCACGAGGGTGGCGAGGGCGGCGTCCAGCAGGCGTGGGTGAGCGCCGGTCACCCGTGGCAGCGACGCCGGTCCGATCACTGCTTCACCGTTCCTTAGTGCAGATCCTCAACCGGGGTCACGCGTCGCGTCGCTTGAGCGGGACGGTCGTGCCGGCCAGGAGCACGACAATGTAACCGGCGAATACCGCCAGCCCGGACCCGGGTGGCAACGATCACGGCTTCCGCGGCGCTCTGGTTCCTCGTGATCTCCACTGCCGTCTGCCTGCTGCTCCAGTGGTGCTGTGTCCCGGAAAGCCCCGTGCGCGAGTCCCGCGCCTCCCACCCGCTCCTGCCCATGTCGCTGATCCGGCGACGCCGCGTGTGGACTGTCTTCCTGGCAACCTCAGCCTTGCGCGCGGAAACCGATCGGTTTACGATGTTGGAAACCGGTCGGTTTCTTCATGAATCCAAGGGCTGGGCCGTGGTCACGCCCCCTTCGGGCGGGCCCTATCGGAATCACCCGTCCGCAGCAGTTCACACAAAGGGAAGCCAGCGAGATGCCCAGCCCAGAGACACGTCCCACGATTCACATCCCGGGAACCACCAGCCACACCATCGCCCCGCGCGCA
The DNA here is from genome assembly GCF_040654355.1 of Streptomyces sp. NPDC050704. Lineage (NCBI taxonomy): Bacteria > Bacillati > Actinomycetota > Actinomycetes > Kitasatosporales > Streptomycetaceae > Streptomyces > Streptomyces sp. NPDC050704. Next base: position 4,007 of record NZ_JBFAHW010000018.1, read on the forward strand.
GGACATCGCAGCGACGAGGGAACACTGCGCTACCTCAAGGCGGGCACCGGTGCTCCCGTGGTCCTGCTGCACACCGTGCGTACCCAGGCCGAGCACTTCCGCTCCCTCATCCCCCTGATCGCGGACCAGTACACCGTGTACGCCCTCGACCTGCCGGGGATGGGCTACTCCGAGATCGTGCCCGGCGCGTCGTACGACGAGCCGGCCATGCGCGCGGGCGTCAAGCGGCTCCTCACCGGACTCGACCTCCACGACGTGACCCTGGTCGGGGAGTCCATGGGGGCGGTGCTCGCCCTGACCACCGCGGCCGATCTGCCGGAGCGGGTACGCCGCGTCGTCGCGGTGAACACGTACGACTTCCCCGGCGGGATCGCCCGGTCCAGTCTCCTCGCCCGTGTGGTGGTCACCGGTGTCCTCACTCCGGGGGTGGGCCCGGTGGTCGCCGGGGTGGAACCCAAGGCCGCCCTCCGCAGGATCCTGCAGGGCGGGCTGGTCGACAAGACCGCGCTGCGGGCGGACTACGTCGACGAACTCCTCCAGGTGGGCGGCCGCCCCGGCTACCCGACCGTCGCCCGGGCCGTGTACCAGAGCCTGCCCAGTCTCATCGCCGCCCGCTCGCGCTACCCCGAGGTCAAGGCACCCGTCCACCTCGTCTACGGAGAGAAGGACTGGTCGCGGCCATCGGACCGGCAAGCCGACAAGGAGCTGTTGCCGGCCGCCGATTTCACGCAGGTGCCGGGAGCAGGCCACTTCATCGCCTTGGAACGGCCCGACCTGCTGGCCGACCTGCTGAACGCGGTGGCGTGACCGCCCCGAGAGCGCCGTAGCCACCCCAGTTCGGGTGTAGTGCGCGACGGGGACCAGGTTCGACCATGTGCCTGACAGCGTCGTGGCATGCAAAGGAGCAGCGCGTGGCAGAGATTCAGATCGAGTTCGATGTCGCGGCGGAGATGCGTGACGGCACGGTGCTGCGCGCGGATGTCTACCGGCCCGGCGGTACGGGGCCGTGGCCGGTGTTACTGGCCCGGCTGCCGTACGGCAAGCAGACGCCCATGATGGGTGTCGTGCTCGATCCGCTGGCGGCGGCCAGGCGCGGCTTCCTGGTCGTCATCCAGGACACCCGGGGCCGGTTCGCTTCCGAGGGGGAGTGGGAGCCGTGGACGTGCGAGGGGAGCGACGGTTACGACACCGTACGGTGGGCCGCCGCCCTGCCCGGCTCGAACGGGTCTGTCGGCATGATCGGCATCAGCTATTTCGGCAACACCCAGTGGATGGCGGCGCTGTCGAAGCCGCCGGAGCTGAAGGCGATCGCCCCGATGATCACGTGGTCCGATCCGGACGACGGCCTGTGGACGCGCGGCGGCGCGATCGAGCTCGGCATCACCGTGCCCTGGTCCCTCCTGCAGGGCGCAGACACCCTGATGCGCCGTCACCGCACCGACCCCGCCGCGCTCGTGAGCGGCGTCACCGCGCTCGTGCAGGATCTGGACGGCCTGGCGAGCGGCGGTTACGGGGAGCTGCCGGCTGGACGGTTTCCCGCGTTCGCCCGGCACGACCTGCCCGAGCTGGGCTACGAGCGGTCCCGTCGGGAGCCCGACTGGGCGCGGTCCTGCCGTGTCGCGGGCCGGCACGACGAGGTCGGCCTGCCCACCTTCCAACTCGGCGGCTGGTACGACATCTTCGCCCAGGGCACGCTCGACAACTTCACCGCCATGCGCCACGCGGGCAGGTCGGCCACGCTGGTCATGGGCCCGTGGTCCCACACCAACTGGCGGCATGTGGTGGGTGACGTGAACTTCGGGTTCGGCGCGCACTCCGACTTCATGGGCATGCGGGGACGCGTGCACGACCTGCAGTTCGACTGGTTCCAGCGCACGCTCGGCGACGGCGAAGCCCTGGAGCCGGACACGGGCACGGTGCTGCTGTTCGTCATGGGCGTCAACCAGTGGCGCGAGGAGACGGAATGGCCCCTGTCGCGGGCGGTGGACACGGACTTCCATCTGCGCGCCGACGGACGCCTGACGCAGGAGCCGCCGTCCACGGCCGAGCGGGCCGAGGAGTTCACCTACGACCCCATGGACCCGGTGCCCACGACCGGCGGCGCGCTCCTGATGTCCGACGAGTTCCGTCCCGGGCCGCTCGACCAGACGGCCGTGGAGGCACGCGAGGACGTCCTGGTCTTCACCACCGAACCGCTCACCGAGGACGTCGAGGTGACCGGCCGCGTCCGGGCGGTGCTCTTCGCCGCCACGGACGGACCCTCGACCGACTGGGTGGCACGCCTGTGCGACGTCGACGAGAACGGTGTCTCCCGCAATGTGGCCGACGGCATCGTGCGGGTGCGTGCGGCGACACCGGGCGAGGCGGCCGAGCACGTCGTGGACCTGTGGTCGACCAGCATCGTCTTCCGGGCGGGTCATCGGATACGGATCCAGGTCACCTCCAGCAACTTCCCCCGCTGGGACCGCAACCTCAACACGGGCGAACCCGAGGAGAGCGCGACCACGGCCCGAGTGGCCCGGCAGGAGGTCTTCCACGACCCTGCCCGGCCGTCCCGCATCGTCCTGCCCGTGGTGCCTCCAGCCTGACCGGGAGCGATGCGAGAGCCCGCCGATCCATTGCTCCGGTGGGCAAGGGCGCCGAAGTAACCATGTCGGCTCGGTCGAAGGGCGGCAGGCATCCTGCGGCGGAGGCGATGACCTCCCATAGGCGCCTGCCCTTCGGCGAACGCCGCGGTCAAGATTCCTCGGTCAGCAGACCGACCAGGTTCCGCTCGACGGGCCTGCGATGACGCGGCCGGATCCGGAGGCGGCGGCCATCCGGTCGAGTACGGCACCGAGGGCCTGGGCCAAGGGAGCACGAGTGGCCCGCCTGCTCGATCTGATCCATGGAACCTCTGCTCGTCGAGCCCGGCACCGCGGTCATCGCCGTCGGCGGGCAGGGTCACATCGTGCCGGCCGGGTACCACGGCGCGATACAGGTCGTGCTTCTGGACGAACTACAGCGAGTCAGCGACGCCCAGCTTCTCGAACAGCCCGCGCAGCGTGTACGGCTGGACTTCCAGGCCGACTCCGGACAACTGGTGCAGCGCCCTCTCGAACTCGAAGCGGCCTCGTCGAAAGGAGGTGGCGCAGCCGCCGGGGACGTTGTGGCGCTCCGCCAGGAGGGTGCGCAGTCCGTCGAAGTCCGTCGTCGTGGTTACTGTTCGGCGGCCTCTCGGACAATCTGCTCGGACAGGGCGCCTGCAGCCTCGGCGACCGCCTGGGCGGCGGAGAGCGGGCGCACCATCACCGTGATCTCGTCGATTTTCCCGTCGTCGTCGAAGTGCAGGAAGTCGCATCCCTGGAGCTGCTTGCCGGCCACAGTGGCGGTGAAGACGAAGGCATGATTGCGGCCGTCGGGGTTGGCGATCTCACGGATGTAGGTGACGTCCTCGTAGATCAGGAGCGCGCCGCGCAGGATCGCCGCGGTGATGGCCTTGCCCGGGTGCGACTCGACGGTGACGGGGCCGGTGAAGACGACGTCGTCGGCCAGCAGAGCGGCCACGGCGTCCGCGTCGCCGTTCTCGATGGCCTTGGGGAAGGGATGCATGAGCCCACCTCGAATAGTCAAAAATGTTAATAGGTGTGGTAGAGAATAGAGAGCCCTTTAGGGCTTGTCTACAGGGGAGGAGTGGACTGTTAGTCATGTTGTTGATTAATCTGTTAGCATGCACCCATGGCTTTGCGGAACGCAGTGATGGCCGCGCTGTTGGAAGGCGAGGCGTCCGGGTACGACCTCGCGAAGGCGTTCGACGCGACGGTCGCCAACTTCTGGATGTCGACGCCTCAGCAGCTCTACCGCGAGCTGGATCGCATGGAGGCCGAAGGACTCGTCGCGGCCCGCGTCGTCGAGCAGAAGCGCCGCCCCAACAAGCGACTGTTCTCCTTGACGGAGGCCGGGCGGAAGGCCGTCCATGCCTACACCGCCGAGCCCTTGGGTAAACCGGCGGTGATCCGGGACGAGTTGCTTGTCAAGGTGCAGTGCCTGGACGCGGGCGACATGGAAGCGGTCCGGACCGCCGTCACCGAGCGCATGGAGTGGGCCACCGCCAAGCTGGCCCGCTACGAGCGGCTCCGGCAGCGCCTGCTCGACGGGCGCTCTGAGGAGGCGTACTTCGCCGAGGCCGAGCGCATCGGGCCGTATCTCACCCTGCTGCGCGGGATGTCGTTCGAGCGGGAGAACCTCCAGTGGGGGGACATGGCGCTGCGCAGGCTCGAACAGCGCACGGCCGCGCTCCGGGCCGACGGCTGACTGCGGCGGTCCCACGCACACAGTTAGTCAACAAAGTTAGTAGCTGGCGGTCGTGAGCAACCCGGCCTTAGCAGGAGCACGGCAACGGCCGACTCTGCGGCCGGCTCTGCCTGAGCGGTCAGCTCCCTGCCTCCCTGCGTGCAGGCCGACTGGCCGGCACGGTGAGTGTCGGGCGGACGGCGTTGCGCGCCGGCCTCGGGGCTGGTGAGTGCGGCGACGGTGAAAGTGTCGCGGGGTGACGAGCGCGCCGAACAGCTTGCCCTTGCCGAGCTCCTCCGTCGTCTCCTTCTCGTCCACCACCTCAACGCCTACGACCACGTCGTTGACGATCCGCAGACGCTTCGCACGCAGTACGCGAAGGGATGGATGTCACTCATTTCCAGCTCCCGTCCGGTGAAGAGCAGTTCAGCACGAGGAGCTGCCGGCGTCGTCGCAAGCCAGAGCATCACACCGATGAGGAGGTGTCCCCAGCGGACGCGGCAACCGGAAGCAGTGCCGGCCGCTTGGCCTGGCGGCCGTCGCCGGAGGAGCGGCCACGCAGGCGGCGGCCGACCCAGGGGCCGAGGAAGGTGCCGGCCCAGCGCACTTCGGCACCCACGGCCCTCCAGACAGACATGTCTGCCCCCTCGGCCGGAAGGGGAAGGGTCCACTTGTCGTCGCTGCCCGGCAGACCGAGCGCCTGGGCCACGGCAGCCGCGATGCGCGTGTGTCCCAGCGGGCCGGCGTGCAGCCGGTCAGCACTCCACAACCGCGGATCGGTCGCCGCCGCGTGCGCGGCCGTCTCCACCACCACCACGCCGTGGCGGTCGGCGGCCTCCCGGATGCGCGCGTTGAGTGCGACAACACGGTGACCGATCGGGCGGGCCAACGGCGTGATGCGCCCGACGTCGGGAAACATGAGGGTCGCGACGGTGGCGCCCTGCGCCGTGAGGGCGGCGAACATCGCCTCAACATGACCGGCCACCTCGTCGAGGTCGCAGCCCGGGCGCAACGCATCGTTGACCCCAGCCACCACGGTGGCGAGGTCGGGCCGCATCGCGAGAGCCGGAGCCAGTTGCTCGGCGCGTACCTGACCGGCCTTACGGCCGCGCACCGCGAGGTTGGCGTAGAGCAGGCCGGGGCTGTGGCGGGCGACCTGCTCGGCGAGCCGGTCCGCCCAGCCCCGAAGACCACGGACGTCGTCGCCGTCCCCGAGCCCCTCGGTGTGACTGTCACCCAGGGCGACATAGCGCAGATACCCACTGCTCGACACGGGGCCGACCGCCTCTCGTCAACGCTGCTGGAAGTGGCACACGGCCATCGCTAAACAACTAGGCACCTAGTCGCATTGTTGAATATGAGGATAGCTGCGGGCTCACCTTCCTGCAAAGTGACGCCGCTCAGGCAGGTGCTGAAGCCGTCGAGGGCGGTCCACCGCCGCAGTCCACTGCCTTGGTCCCGTGCCGACCTCACCGCCCATTTCCTCTTCAGACCTGGGCACCGACCACGGTCCGAGCTGGCACCTGAGCGTCCGGGTCGTCAACGGCATGCACAACGAGGACGCGGTCGGCCCTGTCGAGCGGTCAGACGAGGGAAATAACGACCGACTTGGTCCTCGTGTACGCCTGCAGCGCCTCCGGCCCGGATTCGCGTCCGTAGCCGGACTGCTTGACGCCGCCGAAGGGCACGGCGGGGTCGAGCATGGCCCAGTCGTTGACCCAGACGATGCCGGCGTCGAGGCGTGCGGCGACGCGGTGGGCGCGCGCCAGGTCGGAGGTCTGCAGACCGGCGGCGAGTCCGTACGGCGTGCTGTTCGCCAGCGCGATCGCCTCTTCCTCGGTGTCGAAGGGCTGAACCGTCAGCACCGGGCCGAAGATCTCCTCCTGGACGGTGCGGGCGTCGTTGTCCAGGCCGGCGATGACGGTGGGCCTGTAGTAGTAACCGCCGTTGAGTTCGATGCGCTCACCGCCGACGACGATGCGGCCGCCGTCCTCGACGGCCGCTTTCACGAAGCGCTCGACGTTCTCCACGTGCCGCTCGCCGGCCATCGGCCCGACGACGGTGGCCGGGTCGAAGGGGTCGCCGACGGGGACGGCCGGAACCGCGTCGGCGAGGATGCCCAGCGTGGTGTCGTACAGGGACCGATGGACCAGCAGCCGGGGTCCGCCCATGCAGAACTGTCCGGTGTTGAAGACGAAGGCCTTGATGATCGCGCCGATCGCCTTCCCGACGTCGGCGTCCTCGAAGACGATGTGCGGCGCGTTGCCACCCAACTCCATGGTGACGGGCTTGAGTTGTTCGCCGGCCGTGCTCGCCGCCAGGCGGCCGACCCTCGTCGACCCGGTGAAGGCGATCTTGTCGACGCCTGGGTGACGCACCAGTGCCTCACCCAGGACGGGTCCGCTGCCGGTGACGACGTTCACCACACCCGCGGGAACACCGGCGTCGGCGAGGATCTCCGCCATCAGCAGCGCGCTGAGGGGGGTCTCGTCGGCCGGTTTGTGGACGATGGTGTTGCCGGCCGCCAGGGCGGGGGCGAACTTCGACGTGCTCAGGATCAACGGGAAGTTGAACGGGGTGATCGCTCCGACCACGCCGATGGGCTCCCTGCGGGTGTAGGCGTGGGCGGGTATGGGGAGCTGCCGCGTGGCCCCGTCGAGGCTCTGCGCCAGCGCCGAGTAGTACTCGTACGTCTCGGCCACGGTCTCCACGTCCACCCCCCGGCTGAACGAGACGGGCTTGCCGACGTCGAGGCTCTCCACGGCGGCGAGCTCGTCCGCCCGTTCGCGCACCAGGTCGGCCACCCGGTGCAGCACGCGGGCGCGCTCGCGGGCCGGTGTCCGGGGCCAGGGCCCCGTGTCGAAGGCCTTGCGGGCGGCGGCCACCGCGGCGGCGACATCCGCCCCGTCGGCCTCCGCGACCGTGGTGACGACTCTGCCGGTGGACGGGTCGACGACGTCGCGCCGCTCCTTGGACTCCGCGTCCCGCCAGGTTCCACCGATGAAGAGACTGCCGGGTTCGATGTGCGGTCGCTGCACGCTCATGGCCCGCTCGCCTTCTCGGTGCGGCGCGCGGCCGTCACCGTGCTCACGCCGGTCGCGCCACTGCGACCGGCAGGTTTTCGGATGATGGCCCAGCGGTGACCGCCTGGACAGAGAGACGAGAGGCGAGGGCCGGAAGTAAGGACGAATGACGTATCCCCGGCGCGACGTTCGGCCTTGCCAGGTCGGCCTGCTGTCGGATGGCCCGCCTCAACGGTCCGCGCTCGTACCGACCCGGCGGCTTTCCGTCCGATGGACCGAAGAGAGTCAGGACATTCGTCGCTGTACCCGAATACTTGAACTATAAATAATTAACCCAGGTGCCCAGCCGAACCGGCGGCCCGTCTTGGTTTCCGAGGAAGGACGATTGATGACAAGCTCTCTCGCACGCAGGCAGGTTCTCGGCGCGGGCATCGCCCTGGGAGCGACCGCCCTGGCCGGCGGTACGGCACAGGCCGCCCCGGGCACCGCCAGATCCTGGCCCAAGGAGTTCTCGCTGCCCAACGGTTGGGGCCCGGAGGGAGTCGCGATCGGTTCCGCGCCGTACGCGTACTTCGGATCGATCGCCACCGGCGGCGTGTACCGGGTGAACCTCATGAATGGCAAGGGCAAGGTGGTCCACCGCGGCCTGGGACGCATGACGGTCGGGCTGAAGGCCGACTCCTGGGGGCGGCTGTTCCTGGCGGGCGGCAGCAGTGGTGAACTGCGGGTCGTCGACGCCCACAGTGGTGCGCTGCTCGCCAACCACGTCGTCGCCGGAGAGAACAGTTTCGTCAACGACGTCCTGCTCACCCGCGACGCCGCCTGGTTCACCGAGTCGTTCAGCGCACAGCTCTTCAAGCTGCCGCTGGGCAGGAAGGGCCGCACCGGCGCCCCGGAGAGTCTCACGCTGAGCGGTGACTGGGTGCAGTCCGGTTTCACGTCCAACGGCATCTCGCTCACCCCCGACGGCAGTGCCCTGCTCGTCACCAACGCGGCCGCGGACGGCGGCTCACTGATGCGCGTCAACCCCCGCACCGGCGTGGCTCGCAAGGTCGACCTGGGTGACACGGCGCTGCCCAGCGGCGACGGGCTGGTGCTCATCGGCCGCACTCTCTACGTGGTCCAGCCCAACCCCAACCAGGTGGACGTGATCCGGCTCAACCGGTCGGGCACAAGGGGCACTGCGATCGGAGTGATCAGGGACGACCGCTTCGACCTGCCCACTACGGCCGCCGCCTACAAGGGTCGGCTGTACCTTCCCAACTCCCGCTTCACCACCCCGGACCGGGATGAGAACACCCCTTACAACGCGGTGTCCGTGCCGTTGGTGTGACGTACGACCGGAGTACGGCTGGACCCCGCCCACTCAAAGCCGGCAGGGTCCAGCGGTACGCGCCGTTTCTATCCGTGCGTCGTGATGGTGTGCGCTTCGGTGAAGGAGAGCAGGCCGTCCGGGCCCATCTCGCGTCCGATGCCGCTCTGGCGGAAGCCGCCGAAGGGGGCTCGGTCGTCGCATGCGACGGCGTTGGCGTGGTTGATCCAGGTGGTGCCGGTGCGCAGCCGCTCCGCGAGGCCCGCCGCGCGGGCGGGGTCGGCGCTCCAGACCGAGGAGCACAGCCCCGACCAGTCGTTGTTGACCTGGTCCAGTACGGAGTCGACGTCGTCGAAAGGCAGGATCGGCAGGGCGGGGCCGAACTGCTCCTCGGTGACGATTCTCAGGCCCGGGTCGGGATCGAGGACGAGGGCGGGGCGCAGGAAGTGTCCTCCTGAGGAGGCGGCGTCGGGGGCCAGGGTGCCCAGTTCGCGGATCTCGGCTCCGGCGTCGGCCGCCTCGGCCAGCATGGCGGTCACCTTGTCGCGCTGGGCGGCGCTGTTGAGCGGGCCCATGGTCGAGGCGGGGTCGGTGCCCGGACCCACGCGTTGGGTGTCGAGGGCAGTGGCGAGCGCGTCGACGAGTTCGTCGTAGCGGGAGCGGTGGACGTACAGCCGTTTGACGGCCATGCAGACCTGGCCGCTCGTCAGGAACGCGCCCTGGACGAGCCGTCCGATGTGTTCTTGGTCGAGTACGGCGTCGTCGAGGACGATCGCGGGGTCGTTGCCGCCGAGTTCGAGGGTCACCGAGGCGAGGTTCTGCGCGGCGGCGGCCATGATGTTCTTGCCCGCGGCCGTGCTTCCGGTGAACACGATCTTGCGGACTCGGGGATCGGTGAGCAGCGGGGCGACCGCGTCGTTGCTGCCGGTCACGACGTTCAGGACGCCGGCGGGGAGTCCCGCCGCGAACAGTTCCAGGGTGCGCACCATGGCCAGCGGCACGGTGGGCGGGGGCTTGACCACGGCCGTGTTCCCGGCCAGCAGAGCGTACGGCAGGCTCGCTCCGAGGATCGCGATCGGCCAGTTGAACGGCACGATGACGGTGACCACGCCCATGGGGAGCCGGTGGATGTGCGAGGTCAGCGGCGGGCCTTCGAGGCGCCGTACCTGGTCGAGGGAGTCGGCGAGGTCGATCGCCGCCCGCGTGCGCGCGACGAAGACGCCCATCTCTATCTGGCTCTCGAAGGAGATCTTGCCGTTCTCGCGGGTCATCAAGGCCGCCCGCTCGGTCTCGCTTCCCTCGAGCAGGGTGAGTGCCTCGCCGATGATCTCCGCTCGCCGACGGGCGGGCATCGCGGCCCAGCCGGGGAACGCCGCGTCCGCGGCCGCCACCGCCGCGCGGGCCTGATCGGGGGTCGCCGCGGCGGCGTGGCCCACGATCAGGTCAGGAGCGGCGGGATCGTGGACGGCTGTCCACTCCTCGGTCTCGACGGTCTTGCCGTCGATGAGCAGCCCCGTCCGGACGGGCGCTGACCTGGTCTCGTTCGATGCTGTTCGGATTCTTTCGGACATGCGGCTCTCCAAAGGATCAGGTGCGCCCCTTCGTTCGGTGTCGCGAGCGCACGAGACGGGCGAAGACCAGGAAGCACGGGAAGGAAGGCCTGGGAGGAGCCGCTGCCCGCCGTACGGACCTCGATGGCGGGGGCCGATGCGCGTCACGCCTCCTCGAAGGCATCCAGGTCGAGGGGCGTGGGCATGAAGTCCTGGAGCCGGTCGGCATAGGCACTGGAGAAGAGTTCGGCGACCGACTCGGCGGTCCAGCCGCCCTGCCGGAACCGCTCCTCGGCCTCACCGGGATGCGTCCACAGGGCGATCCGGTCGCCCCCGGCGGCGATGGCCTGCCCGGTGACGTGGGCCGACTCCTTCGACGCCAGATACACGATCACCGGCGCCACGTCGTCCGGCGAACCGAGACCCTGCCGCCGGAGGGCCTCGGGTACGGGTTCCCCCGCGTCGACCTTTGCCACGAGGTCACCTATCCGGGGCATGGTCGCCACCATGCGCGTCAGCGCGGTCGGCACGATGGCGTTGACCGTGACGTCGATCTTCGCGAGTTCGACGGCCCAGGTGCGCGTCATCGCCACGATCGCGCCCTTGGAAGCCGAATACGCGGTCTGGCCGAAGCTCGCACGCTGCCCCGCCGGTGATCCCACCAGGATGAGCCGACCGCCCTCTCCCTGTTCACGGAAACGGGCCGCCGCCGCGCGGCCGCAGGTGAACGTACCGCGCAGATGGCTGGTGACGACGACGTCGAAGTCGTCGTCGGTGGTGTTGCGCAGGGTCCTGTCGCGCAGCGCACCGGCGTTGGTGATCATCACATCGAGCCGGCCGAACTCGTCCACCGCGCGCCGGACCAGCCCGTCGGCGAACTCGGCACCGCCGACCGCGCCGACACGGGCGACGGCTGTTCCACCCGCGCCCGTGATGACGTCGACCGTCTCCGCGGCCACGTCGGCGTCCAGGTCGTTCACGACGACGGCGGCGCCCGCCGCCGCCAGCGCGCGGGCGTAGGCCCTTCCCAGGCCTCGGCCCGCACCTGTGACAATGGCGACTTTGCCGTCGAGCATGCTGTCCTCCTAAGCCGGGGGTCGGTACCCCTGAGCGTAGGAACGCTCCGGGCCCGGGAGGAACCCGCTGATGACGGCACCTGCGGCGGACCTGTGTCCTGAACCGCCCAGGACATCCGTCGCGGTCAGCCCTGCGGCGGAACCAGACCCTGCCGCACCGCGAACAGCGCGGCCTGGGTCCGGGAGGTGAGCCGGAGCTTGCGCAGGACGTTGCTCACGTGGGTGCGGGCGGTGCGCTCGCTGATCACCAGCTCGTCGGCGATCTGCTGGTTCGACCGTCCCTCGGCGACCAGTACGAGCACGTCGCGTTCCCGGCCGGTGAGCGAGGCCAGCCCGGTCGGTGGCGAAACGATCTCCTGGGTCAGCCCCCTGGCGACCGCGGGGTCGAGGAAGACCTCGCCCCGGGCGGCCGCGCGGATGGCGGCGACCACCTCACCCGCCTCGGCGTCCTTGAGCAGGTAGCCTGCGGCTCCCTGGGCGAGCGCCGCGTGGACGCGTTCCATCTCGCCGAAGCTGGTGAGCACCACGACCCGGAGACCTGGGTGGCGCTGCTTGATCACTCCGATCGCCGTCGCCCCGTCCATCCTGGGCATGAGCAGGTCGATCAGCACCACGTCCGGGAGTTCCTGGTGGGCGGCCATCGCGTCGAGCCGGGTGAGCGCCTCCTGTCCGTCGGCGGCCTCAGCGGCGACCTCCATGTCGTCCAGGACCTCGAGGTAGGCGCGGATCCCGCGGCGTACGACGGCGTGGTCGTCGACGATCAGGACCCGGATGGGGCGGGGTCCGGTGTCTCCGGAAACGGCACCGCCCGCGGAGTGCTCCGTGAGCCGTCCGGCTCCGTGTCCGGGGGCTCCGGCACCCGTACGGGCAGGGGTATGACGACCCGTACCGCCGTACCGCTCTTCCCGGATCTGATCCTCATGGCGCCGCCCCATCGTTCCGCCCTTTCCCGCATGGTCGTCAGTCCGTAGCCGTGGTCCCAGTGCGCGCCGGTCGTCCGCCCGTCGCCCTCTCCTTGCCCCGAGCCGCCGCGCCCGCCGGATGCCGCGAGTCCGCGACCGTCGTCACGGACGCCGGCGGTGAGGGTGTGGTCGCGTACGCCGAGGCGGATGGTGACGGTGGTGGCCTCCGCGTGTTTGACCACGTTGTGGATGGCCTCGGCGACGATCCGGTACATGTCCTCCGCCAGGTCGGGTTCGACCGCGTTCAGCTCCGCGCCGAACAGCAGTCGGAAGCTGAGACCCGTCCGGTTCTCGGTGCTCTTGACGAGTGCGCTCACCGCCTCTTCCAGGCCGAGCCGGGTGGAGGAGGCGGGACGCAGTTCGTGCACCATCGCCCGAAGGTCGGCGAGGACCGTCTGCGACAGGGCCCGGACCTCCTCCGCGAACTGCCGGACCGCCTCCGCCGGCACCGGCCCGTCACGCGCCCCCAGCACTCCGACGGCGTTGGCCTGCATGCCGATGGAGAACACCTGCTGGACGATCGAGTCGTGCAGGTCGCGGGCGAGGCGCTGGCGCTCGTTGCGGCGGGCCCCTTCACGTTCGCGCTGCAGCAGCGTGGCGTAGTCGACGGCGAGCGCGGCCTGCTCCGCCATGGCGGCCAGGAACTCCAGCGTCCGGCCGCCGATCTCCTGACCGGGTGCGAAGTACGCGTTGAGCACGCCTTCGGGTCGGCCGCGCGCCATCAGCGGAACACTGACGAAGGAGTCCCAGTTGAGCTCCCCGAGGTAGGCGTGCAGCGGTTCCCAGGCCGGATCCTCGCGGATCTGGGCCCACCGGTGGGGGACGACGATCGGTTTGCGTTCCCGCAGGGTGTCCAGCATGCGCAGCCGGGCGCCGCGGTCGCGGCACTCCAGCAGCCGGTCGAGGAACGCGTCCCAGTGCCGTAGCCCCGCCGAGCCCATCAGCCGCAGTTCGCGGCCCGTGCTGTCCAGGATGAGGATCTGCACGCCGGCCAGGCCGTCGGTCTGGACGATCTGCCGGGCCACGGCGTCGAGGGTCGAGCCGAGCGAGCCCTCCGAAGCAAGTGCGATCGACGACTGGGCTATCGCCGCGATCCTGCGCTGCCGGTGCCACTCGTCGGTCACGTCGCGGAACGACACCACCGTGAACTTCGGGTCGCCCGGCAGGCCGCGGGCCCGGTAGGCGAACTCCCGGCGGGTCCCGGAGGCGGGCATCCAGTGAGCCACGCGCTCGTCCGACTGCTCCTCCAGCAGCCCTGCCCGGCACGCGCCGGTGGCCCCTTCCGCCAGCGCGAACGGCGATGTCCTACCGAGTAGGTCGGCCTCCTCGGGTGCGCCGCACATCGCGACCCCCGCGGGGTTGAGGCGGACGAACCGGCCGACGCAGTCCAGTACCGCCAGGCCGTCCGGCGCGACGGCGGCGACCTCGTCCCACCCCACGGGTGATGCGGACATGACCGACCTCCTCATCGTCGTCGTGATCGGCGGGCGTTGGACCCTGCTGTCGAAGTCCGTCGTGATGCCGATCCGACGCGTTGGATTCGCCGTGCCGGTTCGCCACGCGGATGCGCTGCGTCAGGAGAACGCGTCAGTCGGTGAGCGGACTGGGGCGACTCGCGATCGCCCCAGCATCGTAGCCCGGCGGATTCGGAGCGGATCTACGTCATTCGTCCTGTTCACCGCCCTGTCGAAACGCCGAGCCGGTCGAGTCATTGCACGCGTTCCTCAAGGAGTGCGCCCCGCCTACGGTGAGGAAGAAGCGCCCCGTGGATCGCTGCTCCCCCGAGACATCCACGGGGCGCTCCGGCCGCGCCCGGCCGTGCGGTCTGCCCCCGCCCCGAGGACGAGGAGGTCCTGAGGTATGGACGTGTCCATCGGCACGATCTGGGAGGCGGTCTCCCGTGCGCTTCCCGACGCCGTCGCCATCACCGAGCCCGGCCGTGACACCACCTACCGGGAGTTCGACGAGCGCGCGTCACGGCTGGCCGCCGCGCTGGAAGCGGCCGGGGTGCGCGAGGGCGACACCGTGGCCTGCTACCTGTTCAACGGTTCCGCCTACCTGGAGACGGTCTTCGCCGCCTTCAAGCTCGGCGCCGTGCCAGTGAACGCCAACTACCGCTACACCGGCGAGGAACTCTCCGAACTCCTCACCGACGCCGACGCCGCCGCGCTCGTCTTCAGCGGCGCCCTGGCCGACCGGGTCACGCACGCCGCCGGACACGTACGCACGCTGAAGCTGCTGGTGAGGGCGGGCGATCCAACCGCCGACGGCCCGGCCGGTCCCGCCGTGCCCGAACTGGAGGAGCTACTGACGGCGCACGCGCCGCGCGAGCCGCAACGACGGTCCGGAACGGACCAGCTGTTCATGTACACCGGCGGGACCACCGGCAAGCCCAAGGGCGTCATTTGGCAGCTGAGCGACCTGCTGCGCGCCCACGTGGTCCCGTACTACCACCCGCTCGGAGTCACCGAACTCCCCGCGAGCCTCGACGAGGCCGTGGCCATCGCCGTCAAGGCACGCCACGAAGGCCGCGCGCCGACCACCATGCCCGTCGTACCCCTGATGCACGCCACCGGGCTGTTCAACACCATGGGCGCCCTGATGACGGGAGGCCGGGCGGTCACGGCACGATCGGGCGGCCTCGACCCGGAACACGTCTGGCACATGATCGCCGAGCAGCAGGTGGACACGGCGATCATCGCGGGCAACGCCGTGTGCCGCCCGCTCGTCGACGAACTCCTGCGGGCCGAGAAGGCCGGGACGCCGCACGACCTGCGCTCGTTGCGCAGGATGATCAGCTCCGGCACCGCACTCAGCGATCCCCTCAAGAGAGCGCTGCACGAACGTGCCGACGTCACGATCACCGAAGCCATCGCATCGAGCGAAGGGGGCCCCTTCGCCTTCGCGATCACCTCCTCGGTAGCGGATCTGCCCTCGCGTTTCCGCCCCGTGCCCGCGACACGGGTGATCGGCTCCGATGACCGCTTCCTCGAACCCGGCAGCGACGAGACGGGCGTCCTCGCCTACTGCGGGCCCATGCCGCTCGGCTACTACAAGGACACCGACAAGAGCGCGAAGGCGTACCGCACCATCGACGGGGTCCGGTACGCGATCCCCGGCGACCTGGCTCGAATCGAGGCCGACGGCGCGATCCGGTTCCTCGGACGCGGCTCCGGCGTGATCAACACCGGCGGGGAAAAGGTGCACCCGCAGGAAGTCGAGAACGTCCTGCTCTCGCACCCCGCGGTGAAGGACTGCGTCGTCGTCGGCGTCCCCGACGAGACCTGGGGAGAACGGGTGGCAGCCGTCGTGGCGGTCCCTCCCGGTACCACGGCCACCGGCGAGGAGCTGCGCGACTGGGTCCGGCGCGGCCTCGCCGGCTACAAGGTGCCGCGTTCCGTCGTCCTGACGGACGTCCTGCCGCGCACCCCCACCGGCAAGCTCGAAGTCGCCTGGGCCAGGAAGACGGTCCAGGACGCCGACGCGGGTGCCGGCGACGGAATGTGACAGTCGAGTGCCTGAAGCCCTGAACGGGAACGGCGGCCGGGCACATCGTGCCCTGCCGCCTCGCCGTGCCTCAGCTCGCGCGCCCCTGGCGGGCTCCGAGCGCCCGCAGCGCCTCCACCACGCTCGCCACGTGGTCCCGCATGGCCGTCTCGGCCGCCACCGGGTCCCCGGCGGCGATCGCCGCGGTGATCCGCTGGTGCTGGGGCAGCGACGCGCGGGCCCTCCCCGGGACCAGGGACAGCATGAACCGGTGCCGGACCACCTGGGCCCGCAGCCGTTCGACGACCTGGTGGGCGGTCTCGTGGCCGGCGATGTCGCGCACAAGGCGGTGCAGACGGGCGTTGAGGTCGCTGTACGCCATCAGTTCGCCGTCGGCGACCGCCCGAGCCATGTCCGCACCGATCGTGCGAAGTTCCTCGGCCTGCGCGGGGCTGACCCGCTCGGCCGCGCGAGCGGCGATCAGGCCCTCCAGGACCATCCGTACCTCCGTCACCTCGACCGCCTCGGCGAAGGAGATCTCCCGGACGCGGGCGCCGCGGTTGCGCTGGATCTCGAACAGGCCCTCCGTCGCCGGCTGCCGGAGTGCCGACCGCACCCGGGAGCGGCCGGCGCCGAACTGTTCGCAGAGGTCCGCATCGATCAGGCGCTGTCGCGGCACGTAGTCACCGCGCGGCAGCGCGGCCCGGATCGCACCGGCGACGTCGTTTTCCACAGAAGTGCTCACGGTGTGCGGTCCCCGTCCACCGCAGGTCCAGGGCGAGAAGGCCGGCGGTCAGTCCTGGTAGGTGACGCCCAGTTCGGCGAGCCTGGCACGGAGCCCGTAGTAGTCGACGCCCAGCGTCCCGGAGCGCAGGACCTCGCGCGTCGCTGCCTCCTTGGCGATCCGCTTCTCGGCGAGTTCCGCCGCTTCTCCGGCCTCGGCGAGGGGCACCACGACCACGCCGTCGTCATCGGCGACGATGACGTCACCTGGGTGTACGGACACCCCGCCCAGCGTCACGGGCACGTTGACCGAGCCCGGGGATGCCTTCACCGTGCCCTGGGCGGACACCGACCGGGCCCAGACGTGGAAGCCCATCTCCCGCAGCTCGGCGGTGTCGCGCACCCCGGCCGCCGTGACCAGCCCGATGACGCCCCGAGCGGCGAGGGAGGTCGCCAGCAGATCGCCGAACATGCCGTCGGTGGACGGCGAGGTGGTCGTCACCACGAGGATGTCGCCCGGTCGGCAGACCTCGACGGCGGCATGGATCATGAGGTTGTCCCCTGGGTGGGAACTCACCGTCACCGCCGGGCCGGCTATGCGCGCGTTCCGCTGGTTCGGCCGCAGACCGGTCCCCGCGAAGCCGCGGCGGCCGATGGCCTCGTGGACCGTGGACACCCCGGCCTGCGCGAGCCGCGCGACGACCTCGGCGGTGGGCCGGGTGATGTTCCTGACGACGAGATGGCGGTTCGGCACGTCTCCTCCGGCTTTCTCCAGGTTCGGTGCCAGGAGAATTCCCTACGTCAGCAGTATTGTCAACAATAACGTCAGCGATATTGTGACATCTGCGGGACCAACTTCCTTCGTCCCGCACTCCTCTCGCGAAAACAACCCTGCGGAACCGGAGCTCGTACGGCACCGGTCGACGCACCCCTTCGCACTCGATCCCAAGGAGCTCCTCATGACCCACGACACGTCCACTCCGCCCGAGGGCGCGCTGCTGGTCGTCAGCGCGCACGCCGGCGACTTCGTCTGGCGGGCCGGTGGCGCCATCGCGCTGGCCGCCGAACGCGGTCAGCGTGTGAAGGTGCTGTGCCTGAGCTTCGGCGAGCGCGGCGAGTCCGCCCGGGCCTGGCGCGACGGCCTGCGCCTGGACGAGATCAAGGAACTGCGCCGCACCGAGGCCACGAACGCCGCAGCCGCGCTGGGCGCGGAGATCGAGTTCCTCGACGCCGGGGACTACCCGCTGCTGGAGACACCGGAGTTGGTGGACCGCATCGTCCGCGTGTACCGGGAGGTGAGCCCCGCGGTCGTCCTCACCCACACCCTCGCCGACCCCTACAACGGCGACCACCCGGCCGCCGCCCGCATGGCACTCCAGGCCCGCGTGCTCGCCCAGGCGATCGGCTACGACGCGCCCGGCGAACCGCTCGGCGCTCCCCCTGTGTTCTTCTTCGAACCGCACCAGCCGGAGCAGTGCGACTTCAAGCCCAACGTCCTGCTGGACATCACTCCGGTCTTCGACAAGAAGCGCAAGGCCATGGAGCGCCTGGCCGCCCAGCAGCACATGTGGGACTACTACACCGACCTCGCCAAGCGGCGCGGCGTCCAGCTGAAGCGCAACGCCGGCCCCAACCTCGGCCTGCCCCACACGACCATGGGCGAGGCGTACGTGCGGCTCTACCCCGAGACGACGGGAGTGCTGGCATGACGTCGGCGACGCACATCTGGGTGCCTTTCCGCGACACGTCCCTGTTCGTGGGGTTCGCGCGGGGGGCCGACGACCCGGACGGCTCCCCGGTTCACCAGGAGCTGCTGACCGACGTCGTCCCGTCGAACGGCGTCACGCGGGACGACCGTTACGGCGAACCTCTGTGGCGGGTCGACGCCGAACATCTGCACGCCGTGGTGGAGGCCCTTTGGACCACGGACCACCCGCTGCACATCCATCTCGACCAGACCCCGCGGCACGGCCGGGGGCCCGGTGGGCGCGACGAATGACGTAGGGGGGGCGTGACCTTCCTCCGTCCGGGTCCGGTCATTAGCGCGATGACCTGCGCATTCCCCGCGACTAGCGTCGAACGTGCCACCGCGCCACCGACCGTGCCGAGGAGATGACGCACATGACGAGCCCGTCGACCGCCGCCCTGGACGCGCTCCCGCTCGGGACGGCCGCAGCCGCGACCAGCCCGGCGCCACTTGAGACCGAGTACGACGGCACAGTCACCGTCCTGTCCCGGCGGACGGCGGCGGACGGTGTCACCTCCTTGCTGCTCGCACCGCACGACGGGGTACCCCCGCCGCGCTGGCAGCCGGGCGCGCACATCGACGTGGTTCTCCCCACAGGCGCCGTCCGCCAGTACTCGCTGTGCGGCCCGGCGGACGTCACCGACTGCTGGCGCATCGCGGTGCTGCGGGAGCCCGACGGACGCGGCGGATCCCAGTGGATCCACGACAACGTCCGCGAGGGAAGCGAGCTGCGGATACGCGGCCCGCGCAACAACTTCCCGCTGCGGCAGGCCAGGCGGTACCTGTTCGTCGCCGGCGGCATCGGCATCACCCCCCTGCTGCCGATGATCGCCGAGGCCGACGCGGCCGGGGCCGACTGGTCCCTGCTGTACGGGGGCCGGAGCCGCGCGTCCATGGCGTTCCTGTCCGAGCTGGAGGGCTACGGCGAGCGCGTGACCGTACGGCCGCAGGACGAGTACGGCCTGCTCGACCTCGCCGGTCACCTCGGTGAACACTCTCCTTCCACCCTGGTGTACTGCTGCGGCCCGGCCGGGCTGATCGATGCGGTCGAGGCCCACTGCGCCACCTGGCCGGCGGGATCGCTCGACGTGGAGCGGTTCGCCGCGGCCCCGGGGCGGCACTCCGGTGACGGCGAGGGCGACGAACCGTTCGAGGTGGAGCTGCGCTCGTCGGGGGTGACGCTCACCGTGCAGCCGGGACAGTCGGTGCTCAGGGCCGTGGAAGCGGCGGGCGCACCGGTCATGTCCTCCTGCGAGGAGGGCATCTGCGGTTCCTGCGAGACCGCCGTCCTGGCGGGCGAGATCGACCACCGGGACTCCCTGCTCACCGATGACGAGCGGGCCGCCGGCGACACCATGCTGATCTGTGTCTCCCGCGCCCGCGGCGGCCGCCTCGTCCTGGACCTCTGACCGGACTTCTGACCGGATTTCTGAAAGGAGAGAGCCGCCATGCTCACTCAGCACGTCCGCAACGGCTGGTACCTGGGAGCCTGGTCCGACGAGATCGGCCGGTCCCTCACGCAGCGCTGGATCACGGACCTCCCGGTCTGCTTCTACCGGCTGCCCGACGGAACCGTCACCGCGATCGAGGACCGCTGCCCCCACCGCAAGTACCCGCTGTCCCAGGGGCACTTGGACGACGAGGGCATCCTCCAGTGCGACTACCACGGCTACCGCTTCGACGGCCAGGGCGTGTGCGTCGGGGTCGCCGAGCAGGCCGACCGGCCCAAGGCGGCCCTGCGCCGCTTCCCGCTGGTCGAGCGGGACGGCGTCATCTGGATCTGGCCCGGTGCCCCCGAACTGGCCGACGAGAGCCTGCTGCCCGACACCTCGTGGCTCACCGATCCCGACTGGACCCACGTGCACGGCGTCGTCCCGCTGAAGGCCCGGCACCTGCTGCTCCTGGAGAACCTGCTCGACCTCACCCACGAGACGTTCCTGCACCCGACGAGCATCGGCAACGCCGCCGTCGCCGCCACCCCGATCGACGTGACCGTGGACGGCGACCGCGTCGGTTTCAGCCGCCGGATGGTCGGGATCGAGGCCCCGCCGTTCTACGAGAAGTCCTGCGGGCTGACCTCTCCGGTGGACCGCTGGCAGGACGGCGACTTCTACCCGCCGGGCATCTTCGTCCTCAACATCCGCGTTGCGGCCACCGGGACCGAGGAACCGGACGGCTTCCACATGAAGGTGCTGTACGGGATGACGCCGGGGCGCGGCAACGAGACGCACGACTTCTACGCCCTGGGCCGCGACTACCTCATCCACGACGAGGAGTTGACGAAATTCCAGCACGAGCAGCAGCTCGCGGTGATGCAGGAGGACGTCGACGCCCTGGAGGCACAGGAGGTGATGTACGCCACCGATCCGGGCGGCAAAGCCGAGTCCAGCATCAGGTCCGACCTCGCCGCACTGCGCGGACGCCGCGCGGTGGCGAAGATGCTGGCCCGCGAACAGCAGGGTGACAGCGCCCCGCGCACCAGGGCATCCGCATGAGCGGCCGCCACGTCTTCGTACTCCTCCACGGAGCCTGGCACGGCGGCTGGGTCTGGCAGCGCGTGGCACCGCTGCTGCGCGCGGCCGGGCACGAGGTGCACACGCCCACGCTGACCGGGGTGAGCGACCGTGCCCATCTCCTCAGTCCGCAGGTCGGGCTCAGCACGCACGTCCAGGACGTGGTGGCGCTGATCGAGGCCCACGACGCCCGGGACGTCGTACTCGTCGGGCACAGTTACGCCGGCCAGGTCGTCACCGGCGTCGCGGACCGCGTCCCGGACCGCCTGGCCAAGCGGGTCCATCTCGACGCCTTCGTCGGCGACGACGGGGACGCGGCGATCGACCTGCTGCCCGCTCAGGTCGCCGGGCACTACCGGGAGTCCGTGTCCGGGCCCGGCTTCGGCTGGCTCATCCCGGTGCGCTCGCTGAGCGTGCTCGGCGTCGATGACCAGGCGGACCTCGACTGGCTCGGTCCCCGGCTGACCCCGCACCCGTGGCTGACGTACACCGAGCCGCTGCGGCTGACCGGCAAGGCGGACCAGGTCGCCGGTGTCTTCGTCGAATGCACCGACTGGATGCGGGTGTTCACCCCGCACGCCGAGCGTGCCGCCGTCCGCGGCTGGCCGGTCCACGAGATCGCCACCGGACACGAGGCCATGGTCACGGCCCCCGGTGAACTGGCCGAACTGCTGCTGGAGATCGCCGCAGCCTGACCCCCGTGAAGGAACGCCCGTATGGAATTCCTCGTCCGTACCGAGAACACCCTGCCTCCGGACACCCCCGACGACATCCGCGAGTCCCTGCGCAACAGCGAGCGTGAACGGGCCATGCAGCTGCGGGAGGCGGGCATCCTCAAGCGACTGTGGCGGGTCCCGGGCCGGGGCGCCACGATCGGCCTGTACGAGGCGGCCGATCCGGCGGAGCTGCACGACGCCCTGGTCTCGCTGCCGATGTGGAAGTGGATGGACATCACCGTGGAAGCGCTCGCCACCCATCCGCAGGAGAAGGCACCGTGACGGGTTCGGACGGCGACGGCTCCCGGGTCGCGGTCGTCACGGGCGCTGCGGGTGGCCTGGGGAGCGCCATCGTCCACAGGCTGGCCGCGGACGGGTTCGCCGTCGCCGCACTGGACATCGCCGAACCGGACGGTACGAGCGGGGTCGTCCCCGGGGTACGGCACTGGCGCTGCGATGTCAGCGACCCGGCGGCGACCCGCCGGACGGTGGACGGGATAGTCCAGGCGTACGGCGGTGTGGACGTCCTGGTCAACAACGCCGGTCTGCTGTCCGGCCGGGCCAGTCTGCTGGAGACCACCCCTGAGGAACTCCACCGCTTCTTCGACGTCAACGCCGTCGGCCCGCTGCTCATGGTGCAGGCGTGCGTGCCGTGGCTGCGCGAGAGCCCGTACCGCGGGCGCGTCGTCAATGTGGCGTCCCGCACCTTCTTCACCGGCGCGCCGGGCCAGATCGCCTACGTGGCAGGCAAGGGCGCGCTCATCGGCATGACCCGGGTGATGGCGCGCGAACTGGGCGAGCACCGGATCACGGTCAACGCGGTGGCGCCCGCCCAGGTCGCGACCCCCGGGACCCGGGCGCACTCGGGCGACGAGCTCTTCGCCGCGACCATGCGACGGCAGGCGATCAAGGAGTTCGTCACCCCGGAGCACTTCGCGGGGCTGGTCTCGTATCTCGCCTCCCCGGACGCGGTCATGGTCACCGGCCAGACGCTCGTCTGCGACGGCGGCGGACTCCTGCACTGACCGACACCGCACACCACGGAAGGAGAGCAACGGGATGTCGTCCAGCAGCACGCCGAAGGTCCCCGGCACCTACGTCTTCGACGCCGCGGAAAGCCGCCGCGGACAGGCCCTGAACCGGCTCTGCGGTTCGCTCAAACACGCCGAGAACCGGGCGAAGTTCAAGGCCGACGAAGCCGCCTACTGCGACGCGTACGGCCTCACGGCCGAGCAGCGGGACGCCGTCCTGCACCGGGACTGGAACCGGATGATGGAGCTGGGCGGCTCCATTTTCTACGTCTTCAAGCTCGCCATGGTCGACCAGAAGTCCATGCAGTACCTCGGCGGTGTCTTCACCGGCATGACCACCGAGGAGTTCGCACAGGCGCTCGAAGCGGGAGGGCGGAGCTTTGGCTGAGGTGATCTGGGGACTGGCCACCTCGCACGTGCCGTCGATCGGTGCGGCCATGGACCACGGAAAGACCGACGATCCGTACTGGAAGCCACTGTTCGACGGGTACGCGCCGGCGCGTGAGTGGATGGCCCGGCACACCCCCGACGTGGCCGTCGTCGTCTACAACGACCACGCCAACGCGGTCGATCTGAGTGTCACGCCGACCTTCGCGGTCGGCACGGCCCCGTCGTACACAGTGGCCGACGAGGGGTGGGGGAGCCGCCCCGTCCCGGTCGTCACCGGCGCCCCGGAGTTCTCCGACCACCTCGTCGAGAGCCTCGTCGACGCGTCCTTCGACATCACCGTGTTCCAGGAACTCGACGTGGACCACGGTCTGACGGTGCCGTTGTCGGTGTACTGTCCCGACCCCGGTGAAAGCTGGCCGTGCGCGGTGGTCCCCCTTTTGGTGAACGTCATCCAGTACCCGCAGCCGACCGCCGCCCGCTGCCTGGCCTTGGGCCACGCGCTCGGCGCGGCGATCCGGTCCTTCCCCGAGAACCTCAAGGTCGCCGTCTTCGGCACCGGAGGCATGTCCCACCAGCTGGCGGGCGCCCGGGCGGGACTCATCAACCAGGACTTCGACCGCATGTTCCTCGACGCGATCGAGCACGACCCTGAGAAGCTGGCGGCGCTGACCCGCGAGGAGTACATCCGCGAGGCCGGCTCCGAGGGCATCGAACTCATCATGTGGCTGATCATGCGCGGTGCGCTGGGTCCCCGGATCCGCCGCGTGCACGAGACGTACCACGTGCCCGCGTCGAACACCGCGGCCGGGATGGTGCTGTTCGAGAACCTGAGCGCTCGTTGCTGACGGCTGTCCGGTGGCTCATGCGCCATTCTCCACATCACCGCCGGGAGCCGCTGACTTCCTTCTGCGTCTGCGACCGTCGTGCGGCGGGCCCCTCGTGCTCGTGGAGCACGAGGGGCCCTTTCATCACGCCGTCAGCCCAGTCCGGCCAGCGCCTTCGCCACCGCGCGGTGCTCGATCCAGCGCGCCGGGGCGCCGTCCGGCGGGTCGACGATGGCTTCGTCGATGCCCAACGCGGCGTACTCGGCGAAGCCGTCGAGCGTGGTGACGATCTGGGCCAGCAGCCCGGGATGACGGTACGTCACCCCGGTGACGAGCAGGCCGAGCCGGGTCGTCGAGGTGCAGGCCGCGAGATGGCCGAGGGTGGTGTGGCCCTCCAGCATGGGCTCCGTCGCGGTGAGGCCGTACGCCTCCATCTGGAAGTAGTGGTCCATGACGGAGAGACGGCTGATGCCGGTCTCCTCCGCGGCCGCGCCCGCTCAGCCGGCGCGGTAGCGGAGTCCGTCGAGGAGCAGATCGAGCATGCGGCCCGCGCGGTCGCGCAGCCCCTTGTCGGTGGTGATCAGCAGGATGCCGCCGAGGCTGAAGCCGACGTCGAGAGGGTCGACGTCGGAGCGCAGGACGCCCGCCTCGGCCCCGGCTTTCAGCAGCGTGCTGATGGCCGTGCTGATCCGGTCCAGGCTCTCGGCGAACGGGTCCGAGTCACCGGAGGCGATGACGGCCTTCAACGCGTCCGCCATGCCCTGCTTGGTGGCCAGATAGTCGATGAACCGGTCCATCCACACCCGCATCGCCTGGTCGGGCGGGTACTGAGCCAGCAGTTCCTCGGCGCTGTCACAGACCCGCGCGACCTCGTTGCGGTATGCGGCCTCAAGCAGGGCCTCCCGGGTGGGGAAGTGCCGGTACAGCGTGCCGATGCCCACACCGGCCTCTTTGGCGATGGCCTCCAGCGACGCGTCCGTGCCCCGCTCGGAGAAGGCGCGTACAGCCACGTCGAGCAGGCGTTGCCGATTGCGGCGCGCGTCGGCACGCAGTCCGCGTGTGTTGCCGGTCACAGCATTCCTTCCTCCTGGACAATCGGAGGCCCCTCCGCTTAAAGTTCAAGCAAAACGGAGGAGCCTCCGATTTTTGATCGTAGCAAACCGGGAGCACGTGCCGACATGACCACGAGCACACGCATCACCACCCCCTTCCACGCCGGATCCACGGCCGCCGACGTCATCGCGGGCACGGATCTCACCGGCCGCCGCGCCGTCGTCACCTCCGCACCGGCCCGGCACCAACACCGGGGTCGCCGCGCACGCCGTGGACCCGGAGGTGGCCGCGCGCCTGTGGCAGGTCTCCGAGCAGCTCCTGGCCTGACCTCCCATTCCATATTCCATCAACTCCCTTTTCCCGCTGGAAGGTTCTCGTGTCCAAGACCTGGTTCGTCACCGGCTCGTCCCGCGGCTTCGGCCGCTCGTTCGTCGAAGCCGCGCTGGATCGCGGAGACTCGGTCGCCGCGACCGCGCGGAACACGGAGTTCCTGGCGGACCTCGCGATCACCTACGGCGAGCAGTTGCTCGCACTGTCCCTGGACGTCACCGACAAGACCGCCGCGTTCGACGCGGTCCACAAGGCCCACGCACACTTCGGCCGTCTGGATGTCGTCGTCAACAACGCGGGCTACGGCCACTTCGGCATGGTCGAGGAGCTGACCGAGGCGGAGGCGCGCGACCAGATGGAAACGAACTTCTTCGGCGTCCTCTGGGTCACCCAGGCCGCGCTGCCGCTGCTGCGCACCCAGGGCGGCGGCCACATCGTCCAGGTCTCCTCCGTCGGCGGCGTGCTCTCCTTCCCCAGCCTCGGTGTCTACGCCGCCTCCAAGTGGGCGGTGGAGGGACTGTCCGAGGCCCTGGCCGCCGAGGTCGCCGGGCAGAACATCAAGGTCACCCTGGTCGAGCCCGGCCCCTACCCCACCGACTGGCCCGGCGCCTCCGCGGTCAACTCCGAGCCCGACCCGCTCTACGACGGAGTCCGCCAGGCCCTGGCCGAGGGCCTGGACCTGTCCGACATGGGCGACCCGAAGGCCGTCGGACCCGCCCTGCTGACGATCGTGGACGCCGAGAACCCGCCGCTGCGGGTGTTCTTCGGCAGGCCGCCGATCCAGCTGGCCAAGGACCACTACGCGCGCAAGCTGGCCACCTGGGCCGAATGGGAGCACGTCTCCCTCGCCGCCCACGGCTGACCCCATGGCATTCATGACCCAGGGGACTTTCTGCCCTATTGCTTGAACTTTCAAGATCAACTATCCGATCGTCTGCCTCTCGGAGGAACCAATGGCACGCACCACACCCGGACGCTGGAAGCGCTGGCTGATCATCGGCATTGCCGCCGCCGCCCTCGTGGGCGTCGGAGGCCCGTACGTCTACATCAACTACATCCAGGACGACCCACCAGCCGCGCTGTCACTCGACAGTCCACCGGCCGCACCGGAGAGCACATCCGGCTCCGGCTCCGGCGATCAGGCGGGCCAGAACGTCGAGGGCAGCTGGCGGGTCGGGAGCGGCTCGCAGGCCGGCTACCGCGTCGACGAGGTGCTCTTCGGCCAGAACGTCACGGCCGTGGGCCGTACCGAAGAGGTCACCGGAGAGCTGGAGATCGAGGGCACCCGGGCTGCCAGCGGGAGCTTCACCGTCGACCTGGCCTCGGTGCGGAGCGACTCCGACCAGCGCGACGGCCAGTTCCGCGGCCGGGTCATGAACACCGAGCGGTACCCCAACGCCACCTTCGAGCTCACCGAGCCCGTGGACTTCGGCTCGGTGCCGGACGTGAACGAACAGGTCACCGGTAAGGCCACGGGGGATCTGACCATCCACGGCCAGACCAACTCCGTCACGTTCGACCTCACCGCCCAGCGCACCGCCGACGGCTTCCGCGTGAACGGCTCGATCCCCGTCACCTTCGCCGACTACGGCATCGACGCACCGAACTTCGGCGGGATCACCGTCGAGGACGAGGGGACCGTCGAGTTCCTCCTCGCCTTCAGCCCCGCGTGATTCCGCCGCCCACGGCCACCACGTAACGCATCGCTCATCGCACCCGTATTGGAGAACACCGTCATGAGCAAGACCCACTTGTCCAGGAGGACCGGCGCCGCTCTGCTGGCCACGGCGACCATCGCATCCATGGCCGGATTCGTGCCCGCCGCCACGGCGTCCGCTCCCGCCTCCTCCCTGACCGTCGCGGACTCCCGGCAGGCGAACCCCCACGCCGAGGAGCGCAACAAGCGCGTCGCCGTCCACGTGCTCAGGCAGCTCTTCGAGGAAGGCAACCTCAGCGTCGCCGACCAGTACATCCGTGCGGACTACATCCAGCACAACCCGGCGGCCCGCGACGGCCGGGAGGCCATCAAGAACTTCATCCGCGACTGGACCGCGCGGTTCCCGGACCACGTGTACAACGTCAAGCGGGTCCTCGCCCAGGGCGACCTGGTCATGGTCCACTCCAACCCGGTCTACGAGCCCGGCACCCGCGGTTCGTCCGTGGTCGACATCTTCCGCTTCGACAAGAAGGGCATGATCGCCGAGCACTGGGACGTGGTCCAGGACGTACCGGAGACCACCGTCAACGGCAACGACATGTTCGGCACGGTCAGCCGGCCGCGCACCAACCAGCCCGGCCCTCGCTGGATGACCCCCTTCAGCCAGAAGGTGGCCACCGCCTACTTCGACACACTCCTCGTCGACAAGAACCCCGACGCGGTCAGGTACCTGACGCCGGAGTACTACCAGCACAACCCGACCATCCCCAACGGCTCGGCCGGCCTGCGCGAGCAGTTCACCAACTTCTTCCAGCAGTTCCCGAACCTGATCGTGGAACGCAAGCGCGTCATCGCCCAAGGCGACCTCGTGGCGATCCACGCCCACTACCGCCTCAACCCCGAGGACCGCGGCCAGGCCGTCGTGGACATCTTCCGCGTCGGCAAGGACGGCAAGATCCTCGAACACTGGGACTCCGTCCAGGTCGTGCCGTCGAGCCCTCCCCTCAACGACAACACCATGTTCTGAGCCGATTCCACCACGAGGGCTTGCTATAACCATCGGAAGAACAGGAAGCCACTGGTGGCACGGTTCGGTGGGATCCCACTCCAGCGGCAGCGGTCGGCGGGAATCGCCGGCCAGTGCCTCATGTCCGTGCTCTCGCCGACCTCGCGCTTGCCAGGTGGCGGCCTTCGACCGGGCGCGCGTAATGCCGCACCGGCGTCGCAAGACCGTTGTGGCCTGCGATACCTGCCATGACCGAATCCACTCAAGGCGGCCTGCCAATCCATTTACGCAGTAGTCGCTGGAGGGCCGGATGACCGGGAAACCGTCATGTCCGGTTAGGCGGGAGGCCGCGCGGAGCAGGACCTGCCACGGCAGGCACCTCGCCGCGCGGCCGACCCAACCTCCCGGCTGTCGGGCTACCGCCGACTCGGCCCCCGCTACGAACGCCACTCCCGCAACTACCTGGCCTTTCTCGGCCTCGCCGCGCTCGTCATCAAGCCGTCCGAGGTGACCCCCACCCCCACCTTCACCCTCCGCCTGGCCGAACTCTGGACCCGCGACGTGGGCCGAGCCCACCGCAAGCGGCATCAGAAGCGCCGGTACCTGAATTTGTTGATACCACCTGCGGTCTTCCTGGCAGCACTGATCGCGCTGACTTTGGTGCACTTCGCCTGGCTGGGGACCCCGCTCGAGGTGGGGAACGACACCAATGGCAACTGCCCCTGGACAATGCCCCGCACGGCGGCAGTCTCACAGTCCCAGCACTGCCCGAACCGGCCAAGTGCGGCGACGGCACGGACGCGATCGTCACGGCCTGCCTGGTCAACGGTTCGGGCAGCGGCTGTCCCGTCGGGCGAACGCCCTACGGCATCGTGTGGTCGATCGGCGCCATCCGCTCGATCGACTGCCGGGTGAGCCGCATGGCCTCGATGAGTTCCTCGGTCCTCGCGGGGTTGAGCCGGTCGATGGGGATCGAGCAGCTGATCGCGTCGATCGGAGGCGTGGTGAACCGGAGTGAGAATCCGTAGCAGACGACGCCGACGAAGTTCTCCTCGTTGTCGGTGGCGTATCCGCGCTCGGCGGTGGCCTGCAGGTCCTTGATCAGAGCGTCGCGGTCGGTGTGGGTGTTCGGTGTGAGGGGCTTCAGCGTGTCGGGGACATGGTCGGCCAGGTCGGTGTCCAGCCGCTCGGCGAGCAGCGCCTTGCCCAGTGCCGTGCTGAAGGCCGGGAGCCGGCGGCCGACCCGGCTGAAGGGGCGGAGGTACTGGCTGGATTCGTGCGTCGCCAGATAGACGATGTCCGTGCGGTCCAGTCGCCCGTAGTGGATGGTCTCGTCGAGCCTGGCGCTCAGGTCGTTGATCAGCGGCTGGACGATGCGCAGATAAGGGTCCGCGTCCAGGTAGGTCGTCCCCGCGAGGAGGGCTCGGATGCCGACGCTGTAGAGCGTGCCGGAGGGATCGGTGCGGACCCAGCCGTGCTCCGTCAGTGTTCGCAGCAGAGCGTAGACGCTGCTGCGTGGGGCGCCGAGGGCCTCGCTGAGTTCTCGCAGCCGGGCGGGCCGGTTCTGCCGCGCGGCCAGGAGCTCGAGCAACTCGACCGTACGGGCTGCCGACTTGACGCCCCGTACGCCGCTGACCGCCTCAGGCTCACTCATCGCCACCCCTTCCGAACGCACTCGAAGAATTCTTGCACCGATGCTTGACGGTTATCAGCCATGTAGCCATGCTCTCCATCACAAGACAACTGTCTACATACGAAGACAGGTGGCGCGCATGGAGACGACTCGGGATATCGAGCGTGACCGCGAGACGGCGGATCGGCTGCGCAAGGGGATGGCGCAGGGTGTCCTGTCCTTCCCGCTGACATCCTTCGACGCCGAAGGCGGCCTCGACCTCGACGGCTTCCGCACCCACCTGGCTGCGCAGCTCGCCGCCGGCCCGGGTGCCATGTTCGTCGCCTGCGGAACCGGTGAGTTCTTCTCACTGTCCGCCGAGGAGTACCACGCCGTCGTACGCACCGCCGTCGAGGTCGTGGCGGGACAGGTCCCGGTGGTGGCCGGCGTCGGGTACGGCTGGTCGCTCGGGCTGCAGTTCGCCCGGCTCGCAGAGGGGGCCGGCGCGGACGCCGGGCTGCTCATGCCGCACTACCTCATCTCCGCCCCGCAGCGCGGATATGTGGACCATGTCCGCGCGGTGGCGGGCGGCTCGTCCCTTCCCCTGATCGTCTACCAGCGCGGGCAGGTGAAGCTGAGCACAGCCGCGGCAAGGGAACTGGCCACGGTCGACGGCGTTGTCGGCCTCAAGGACGGGCACGGCGACCTCGACCAGATGCAGCGGCTGAGGCTGGTGGCGCCAGGCGACTGGCTGTTCTTCAACGGCGTGGCCACCGCCGAGATGCAGGTACGGGCGTACGCGAGCATCGGCATCCCCGCCTACTCCTCGGCGGTCCACGCCTTCGCACCCGAGATCGCGGGCGCCTTCTACGCGGCGCACCGGGCCGGAGACCACCCAAGAATGGAACACCTGCTGAGGGAGTTCTACCTGCCCCTCGTCGAACTGCGCGACCAGGGCACGGGCTACGCGGTGTCCCTGGTCAAGGCGGCGGCCCGGCTCCGCGGAGCCCCGGTCGGCCCGGTCCGCGCGCCCCTGATGGAACCGGCCCCTGACCACCTGGGGCAGCTCGAAGCCCTCCTGCACACCGGCCTGGCGCTCGCAACGGACAGGTGAGGAAGTGAGGGACCGTCGTGCTCAGCAGCGCGCCTCGCATCGTCAAGGTGACCGTCACCCCCATCCTCATCAGTGACCCGCCGCTGTTCAACTTCCTTGGTGCGCATCAGCCGTACACACCCGGCAGCCTCGTCGAGACGACGCCGCAGTGCCACGACCGCGACGACGTGGTGGCCGTGCGGCGCAAGCACCCCGACTGGACGCAGCCACCGCGCCCGCGGTGGTGACCCCGGCCGGCCAGAACCCCACGCATGAAGGAGAACAATGATGTTCCAGGCCCGACTGCGCCAGGGCCGGCACCTTGCCGGCGCGGCTGTCTGCGCCGCTGCGCTTCTCACCCTGACCTCGTGCGGAGGGGTCCAGGGCGGCGGGGGGAGCGGCGAAGACGCCGAGAACTATCCCACCAAGACCGTGGAGTGGACCGCGCCTTCCGACCCGGGCGGCAGCACCGACCTGATATCGCGCGCCGCCGCCAAGGCGTTGGAGGACCCCCTGGGACAGTCCGTCGTGGTGGAGAACAAGCCCGGCGCCAACGGCGCCGTGGGCGGCAAGGAGATCCTCGGCCGCAAGTCCGACGGCTACAGCCTGGTCATGCTCTTCCAGTCGCTCATGTCGATCGGCCCGCACACCGTCGTCGACGATGACCCCATCGAGATGTCCGACATGGACGTCATCTCCGGGCTGACCGTGGAGGACTACGTCCTCGTCGTCCCGGCGAAGTCGGACATCGAGACCCTCGACGACCTGCTCGCGAAGAAGTCGGTCAAGTACGGCACCACAGGCGCCGGTACCGGCAGCGAGCTGGCCCAGGCCCTCCTCTTCGGCAACGCCGGCGTCAAAGCCGGCGGCATCCCGTTCGACGGCGGCGCGCCCACTGTGACCGCGCTGCTGGGCAGCCAGGTGGACGTCGGCGCCGTCCATGTGGCCGAGGCCGCTCCCCATCTCACGTCCGAAAAGCTGCGTCCACTGGCGGTTTTCGCCAAGGAGCGCATCGACTTCCTGCCCGACGTGCCCACCGCTGTCGAGTCCGGCCACGACGTCGTCGTGGACCAGCGCCGCTGGGTCGCCGGCCCGGCTGGACTGCCGGACAACGTCGTCTCCGAGCTGCGAGCGGCGCTGAAGAAGGCCTTCAAGGATTCGGAGTACGGCAAGTTCCTGGAGAACAACTACATCGGCCGCTGGGAGGCCTCGCCGGACGCCGTCGTCAAGCAGGTCGAGACCGCCAAGATGCGCTACGGCGAGCTCATCGACAGGTTCGATCTGGACCTGAAGGGCGAGGGCTGACCATGAGGACCCAGGCACGACTGGGGGCGCTGGTGCCGCTCGGCATCGGCGCCCTCGCCGCCCTTGCGGCCGTATCGATGGGCCTGGGATCACCCGCCGACCCCGGTCCCGGTCTGTGGCCCCTGATCGTGAGCCTCGCCATGGTGACGCTGTCCGCCTCGCTGCTCCTCAATCCCGGCGCGGACACCGAGCAGGAACCGTTCAGCCGGCAAACCACCGTGGTGGCCCTGGGGGCCCTGTCGCTGGTCGTGTACACCCTGCTCATCGAGCAGGTGGGCTTCGAGGTGATGACCGTACTCCTGCTGGTGCTGTGGATGCGCGGCTTCGGCCGGGACAGCTGGCGACTCAGCCTGGCCGTGGCGCTGGCCGGGTGTGCAGCGTCCTATCTGCTCTTCATCGTCGCGCTGGACGTCTCGCTGCCTCATCTCGTCGCGTTCTGATCCCTCGACACCTGTGAGAACCCGATGGACTTCCTCGCTCCCGCACTGGACGGCTTCGGCGTGGTCTTCGAGCCGCAGAACCTGCTGTACTGCCTGATCGGGGTGACCCTCGGCATGCTGGTCGGCGTGCTGCCGGGCCTCGGCCCGGCCGCCACCATCGCCATCCTGCTGCCGGTCACCTACACCCTCGAACCGGCCTCGGCGATCATCCTGCTCGCCGGCATCTTCTACGGCGCCCAGTACGGCGGCACGGTCACCTCGGTGCTGCTCCGCCTGCCCGGAGAGGCGTCGACGGTGGTGACCGCCATCGACGGCCACGAGATGGCCCGCACGGGCCGGGCCGGGTCGGCGCTCGGCATCGCCGCGATCGCCTCCTTCATCGGCGGCACCGCAGGCATCGTCGCGCTGACCGTGGCGGCCCCGTTGGTGGCGGGCTGGGCTCTGGCCTTCGGCCCGCCGGAGTACGCCGCGCTCGCGCTGCTCGGCATCCTGATGATCTCCACCCTGAGTACCGGGTCCCTGCGCCGCAGCCTCCTTGCGGGCAGCATCGGGCTGCTGCTCGCCACCGTGGGCCGCGACCCGCTCCTGGGCAGCGAGCGCTACACCTTCGGCAGCGACCAACTCGCCGACGGGCTCGACTTCGTCATCCTCGCCATGGGCCTGTTCGGCATCGGCGAGATCCTGCACAGCCTCGAACGCCTCCGCCAGGGCGCCCCGCCGAAGCCCCGCGTCGGCCGGGCCCGGCCCAGTCGGGCGGAGTTCCAGGAGTCCAGGTGGGCGATCGCCCGGGGGACAGTGGTGGGCTTCTTCCTCGGCATCCTTCCCGGCGGCGGCGCCACGATGGCCTCGATGGTCGCGTACACGGTCGAGAAGCGCTCCTCCAGGACGCCCGAGCGGTTCGGCAAGGGCGCGATCGAGGGGGTCGCGGGCCCGGAGGCGGCCAACAACACCGCCGCCACCTCCTCGTTCATCCCGCTGCTCACCCTCGGCATCCCGGCCAACGCGACCATGGCCGTCATGTTCGGCGCCCTGCTGCTGGCGGGCGTGACCCCGGGCCCGCAGATGATCGACGAACATCCCGAGGTGTTCTGGGGCGTCATCGACTCCATGTACATCGGGAACCTGTTCCTGATCATCCTCAGCATGCCGCTGATCGGGCTGTTCGTCCGCGTGCTGCGCGTCCGGGCCAGCATCCTGGCGCCGCTGACCGTGCTCATCACCATGATCGGCGTCTACACGATCCGCTCCAGCATGTTCGACATGCTCGCCGTGGTCGTGCTCGGCGTCGTCGGCTACCTGATGAAGAAGGTCGGTCTGCCTCCCGGCCCGCTCGTCCTCGCCTTCGTGCTCGGCAACCTGCTGGAGACAGACTTCCGGCGCTCGATGCGGATGTTCGACGGCGACGTGACCGGCTTCCTGGGCCGCCCCGTCTCCGCCACGCTGCTCGCCTTCGTGGTCGTCTTCACGGTCGCCGTGCCCCTCCTCAGCCTCCGCAAGAAGCTCCGGCCCCCCGCACCTCCCGACACCCCCGCGCCCGTCCCCCACCCCGACACCACGACCACCCCGGAGCGAACCCCGGACCACCCCCGCACGGCGGCCGAACCCGGCGGCCCCAGCGAGGAGCCACAGCATCCGGGCTGAGCCCTGGACCGGGCCAGGCTGCTGCAGGGCACTGGTGTACTGGGCGATGACCGCGGTGATACCGCGTCGGCTGACCGGAGCGACCGCGCCGTCCTGGCACACCGTATGACCGGCGATCAGCTCACCCTCGGCGCGGTGCCGGCACGACTGGAGGAACGGGAGCGGGAGATCATCGCGCAGGCCGACGCGGCCAAGGAGCGGATCGCGGAGCTTTACAGGCTTGCGGTGCATCCGGAGGACAAAGCATGAGGAGAGCAGCATGCGGGCCTGGAACCGGTTGTCCCTCGTTCCAGGCGTTTCCTCCTGCTGGTCGCGGAGGTGCCGTCGGCTCGGCGGTCTGGCCGGGAGTAGCGGCAGGTCCGAGCGGTTACCGAAGGACGTAGCTCTCGATGTGGTCGATCACCGTCGATACGGCATGTCGGTATGCGGTGCTCGATCGGCGGACCTGGGACAGCAGCATGCCGCCTCGGATGGCGGCCGGCAGGGCGGTGGCCAGTGCGGTGACGTCGGCGCGCTCGCTCAGCTCGCCGCGAGCCTGCATGCGGGCGAGCCCCGACCTGATGGGCACTTCGAGGCGACTGGTCGCTCAGGTGCGTCAAGCCGAAGCAGGAGGGTACTTCGCTGCCCGTGCGTTCGGCGGAAAGAAAACGAGTGCCGAAAGGGGTAGGGCGGGCGCTTCGGCGGATCGACTGTCTCCGTAGACCACCCGTGTCCTGCAGATTGCCTGCCTGACTGGTTGAGGGATCTCGCGTTTGCCGGACAGGCGTCTGACCGCCGTGCGGCGATCCGGCGTGATGGGCCCGGGGCGAACTCCACGTCGGATGCGGAAGCCGCTGCACGGCGCCCGGCGCCGAAGTCCGCCAGGCGCTCGCCGCCCTGCGCGACGCTTGCCACCAGGCCCGTGCGGCGCGGGCCCGTCCGACCGGGCACAGGCCGAGTACGACCAGGTCAGCGCTCAGCCCGGAGGCCCGCGGGTTGTAGATCCGGCCTCGGTCGGAGGTGCCGCGCGCCGAGACGAAACCGCCTGTGCTCCCACGCGATGTCGCCTACCAACTCGACCGTCACGTCCGGAGCGAGTGGAGTGTGCTCGAAGCCGAGGCACCCCGGCCGGAACTCGCCGCCACCAGAAGTGGCGGACAAGCGGTCCGGGGCTGCCTGGTAGGCGGGCCGCTGGTGCTCCGCTCAGATGACGTTGACGGTGTCGAGGAAGCGGGCGGCGAGGTCGGTGTCGCCGGTGACCGCCACGTCACTGTCGCGCCAGGACGAGCGCTGCGTGCCCCAGTCGGGGAAGGCCAGTGCGGGAGCGGTGACGTGCGCCGCGACCGCGCCGTCGGAGGGAGCCAGGCCGCCCGCCTCGTCGAACCACCAGGTCCCGCCGCCGGGACCGGTGAGCGTCAGGGCGACGCGGGCGTCGAGCCCGGCGACCGGTGCCTGCGCGACCTGATTGCTCAGTACGGCGATCATCCATGTCAGGACCGCGCGCATCCTGTCCGCATCGGTGGACGGCACGGGCCGGCCGAGCGCCGGGGCCATGTCGTGGCGCAGGTGGGTGTGGTGGTCGAAGACGAGTGCGCCGCCGATCATCAGGGCCAGGGGGTGGCGGCCGAGATCGGCCAGCGGTGCTCGCACTCGGGCGGCGGGCGTGCGCCTGACGACGTCGAGGAGCGTGGTGGCTCGACGGCTGGCGCGCTGGTACTCGGCCATCACCTTGGCACGGCTCCACTCTCGCCGCCGGTCGACGGGGTCTTCGTTCGCCCGTTCTAGGCTGGCGGCGAAGCTCGCGCGCAGCCCGGCGGGTGTGTAGACGCCGCGTGCCGTCGCACCGATGTGGGCGACGACGTCGGCGATGCGCCATCCGTCCGCGGCGCTGGGCGCGGTCCATTCGTCGTCGGTGAGGCTGCTGGTGAAGTTCAGCATCTCGGTGCGTTCGGCGTGCAGGGCGGCGGCCATGTTCGGCAGGTCGGCGGGGGGCAGGCGCTTGCTCATGTCGTGGTCTTCTCTGGCGGCGAGGCGGGGCGGCGGATGGCCTGTACGGCCGTGTCGTAGAGGTCGAAGGTGTCGGCCTGCCCGCCCAGGCGCATCCACTCTTCTGTTGCGGCCTGGAGGCAGATGATCGCCGCGGCCGCGATCGCGCGCGCCTGCAGGGTGCGGTGGTCGGAGTCGGGCAGGCGCGGTTCGATCAGCGGTGCGAACAGGTCCTGCCAGCGGGCCTGCTTCTCGGCGTGGCCGGCGCGCAGGGATTCGTTGCCGAACAGCAGCGTGGTCATCTCGAGCCGGCGCTCGGCGGTGAGGTCGATCTCCTCGAGCACCTGGAACGCCGCACGCAGTGACGTCCACGGGTCCTCGTCGGCCGGGCGTTCGGCGAGCCGCGCGGCTATCAGTTCCCCTTGCTCGGACAGGCCGTTGAGGGCGAGGTCCTCCTTGTTGCGGAAGTAGTTGAACAGGGTCCGTTTGGAGACGCCCGCCGCGGCGGCGATCTCGTCGAGTGTCGTGTCGTCGTACCCCTTGGTCGCGAACAGTTCGAGGGCGGTTTTGGTGAGGAGCGCGCGAACCACCGAGCGGGTCTGTTCCCGGAGGGGCGTCGGTTTCTGGGCCATGCACCGATGGTACATCCTTTCGCGAGATGCAATCACTTGCACTCAGTGCAAGCATGTGCGTAGAGTGCAGCCATGAGCAAAATCGACTATCGCCGCCAGACCGTCATCGTCACCGGAGCCAGCTCCGGGCTCGGCGCAGAGTTCGCCCGCCAGCTGGCCCGGCGCGGCGCGGATCTCGTCCTCGTCGCCCGCCGCGCGGACCGGCTCAAGGACCTGGCCGACGACCTCACCCGCGCCCACGGCGTCACGGTGCACGTCGTCGCCCGCGACCTCGGCCAACCCGACGCCGGCCGCACCCTGCGCGCCGAACTCGAATCCCGCGGCATCCACGCCACCGGACTGGTCAACAACGCCGGCTTCGGCAGCCATAACGTCTTCACCGACGAGGACCCGGACCGCCTGCAGAGCATGATCGCGCTGAACGTCAGCGCCCTGGTCGACCTCAGCCGCGCCTACGTCGGCCCGCTGGCCTCCGCCGACACCGGCATCCTGATCAACGTCGCCAGCCTGCTGGGCTTCCAGCCGACCCCGTACCTGAGCGTCTACGGCGCCACCAAGGCCTTCGTCCTCAGCTTCACCGAATCGCTGTGGGAGGAAAACCGTGGCACCGGCCTGCGCGTCCTCGCCCTGTGCCCCGGCGCCACGAAGACCGAGTTCTACGACGCCGCCGGCAGCGACACGGCCGACTACGGCGCGAAGCGCGTCACCCCCGAACACGTCGTGAAGATGGCCCTCGACACGCTCGACCGCCGCTCCGCGCCCCCGTCGGTGATCACCAACGGCCGCCCACTCGCCCTCGCCGGCAAGATCCTGCCGCGCCGCGTGATCGTCCGGCTCATGGGCCGCATGGCCCGCCGCTAACCGCAGGCCGCCGCTCTCGGCGACCCGTTCCACGCCCGAGGCGGCACTGCTCCTCCGTCGTCCCCGCCGGCAGCAAAGGACCACCATCGTGACCATCACAGAAGTCACCCCACAGCCCACGGACGCGGAGCGCTTCGGTCACATCCTCGCCGTTCAGCGCGCCGCCTACCGCCGCGACGGAGCGCCCTCACTCGCGGCGCGGCGCAGCGACCTGAGCAGGTTCAAGGCGGCCCTGATCGCCCGGCGGAGCGCCATCGAGGAGGCGATCAACGCCGACTTCGGAAACCGCTCGCGCCACGAGACCGCGATGATGGAGCTCGGGGGAGTCGTCCAGGGCATCGACTACCTTCAGCGCAATCTCCGTCGTTTCATGCGCCCGACCGGCCGCCACACCGCCTGGCACATGCGTTTCGGCACCAACCGCATCGAGTACCAGCCGCTCGGAGTGGTCGGGGTCATCTCACCGTGGAACTATCCCGTCAACCTGTCGCTGATGCCGGTCGTCACGGCGATAGCCGCCGGCAACCGCGTCATGCTCAAGCCGTCGAAGTTCACCCCGGCTACGAACACCGTGCTCGCGTCGATACTGAGCGAGCTCTTCCCACCGGAGCAGGTCACGATGGTCAGCGGCGACGGTGCCGCGTTCTCCTCCCTGCCCTTCGACCATCTCGTCTTCACCGGCAGCACAGAGGTCGGACGAGCCGTGATGAAGGCGGCGAGCGAGCACCTCGTCCCCGTCACGCTGGAACTGGGCGGCAAGTCCCCGACCATCGTCGCCAAGGGACACGTAACCGACCGGACCGTGTCCGACATCGTCTTCGGCAAACTCCTCAGCGGTGGGCAGACCTGCATAGCCCCCGACTACGCCCTGGTGCACGAATCCGAGATCGACACCTTCGTCGACAGCTACGACCGCCTGGTGAAGACCGCCTACCCCGACGGTCCGACCAGCGAGGACTACACCTCGATCGTCAACGACAAGCAGTACGCGATCCTCACCGACCTGATCGAGGACGCCCGCAGTCACGGGGCACGGATCATCGAGGTCGGTCACCGGCCGGGCGAGGCCGCCCACCGCCCGCACACCCTCGCACCGACCGTCGTGCTCGGCGTCACCGACGACATGCGGATCGCCCACGAGGAGATCTTCGGTCCCATCCTGCCGATCTTCCCCTACCGCGACATCGACGAGGCCATCGACTACGTCAACGCACGACCACGACCGCTCGCGCTCTACTACTTCGGCAGCAACGACACCGCCCAGCGTAAGGTCCTCGACCGCACAACCTCCGGCAACGTCACCGTCAACGGCACCATCATGCACGTCGGGCAGGACGACCTACCCTTCGGCGGCGTCGGCGCGAGCGGGATGGGTCAGTACCACGGGATCGAGGGGTTCCGGACGCTCAGCCATCCCAAAGGCATCTTCGTGCAAGGCCGCTTCAACGCCGTCCGCCTCCTCTATCCCCCCTTCAACAAGCGCACCGACGCTCTCCTCAACTTCTTCCTTCGATGACCGGCGGCTTCCGCCGACCGCCGACACTCGGCCGAGTAGGGCGCAATGCGCCCGGCGCGCTCACGCGGAGAGGCCACCGGCGGCCTCCCGCCGCACGGTCTCGGCGACGCTGGAAAGTGCAGCGCCGAGGTGGCGGCGCTGTGCAGCGGTGAGAGGGTCGAACACGAGTCGGCGCACCTGTGCGACGTGCCCCGGCGCGCTGTCGACCACCTTCTCTCGACCGCTGTCGGTCAGCGTGGCCAGGGTGTAGCGACCGTCGCTCGGGTCCATTCGGCGAACGATCCACTCGCGCGCCTCGAAGCGGTCCATCAGCTTCGACAGCCGCGGGAGAGTGCTGTCGCAGTCCCGGGCCAGTTCACTGAACCGCATGGTGGCCTCAGGCGCCATCGACAACCGGGCGAGCACGCTGTATTCGAAGTTCGAGATGCCCGCGTCGCGCTGCAACTGCCGGTCCAGGGCCGCAGGCAATGCGATCACGACGGTGAGAAGGTCCTGCCAGAGTTCCTGCTGCTCGGTGTCGAGCCACGGTGACGGTTCATCCATGTGACCCATCCTACTTGCCCAGGCAAGAGACATCTGTTGCCTGGGCAAGTCAATGCGGTCTACCTTGTGAGTTGCCCAGGCAAGTCAAGCGTGGCCTCAAGGAGCCCTCTGTGATCAAGCTCAGCATCTTCCTGACCCGGCGGGCAGACCTCACCCACGAGGAGTTCGTGGAGTACTGGACCCAGAAGCACACCCCGCTGCTCTCGCGCCTGCCCGCCGGAGAGGTCCCGGTCCGGCGCTACGTCCAACTCCTGCCCACCGACGACGAGATCCCCGGCATAAGCACCGCCGTCCACGACGGTGTCGCCGAGGTGTGGGTCGACGACATCGCCGACGCTGCCCGCTGGTTCACCTCCGACACCTACACCACGACCGTCGCCACGGACGAGGAGAACTTCCTCGACCGCTCCCAGACCCGCTTCCTCTACGCCACCGAGAGCGCGATCTTCGGCTGAGCGCCGACGTTGTGCCCACGTCGGTGACACCGGAGTCCCGGGCGACCTGACGATCGGGCCGCCAGGTCCACGCGCGCATCCGTCCGGCAAGGAGCGACACGCCATGACCATCTTCCACGCCCCCGACATCCCGGCCGGGGCCTACGACGATCACCTCGCCCGGGTCCTGCCCCGGGCCCGCGAACAGCGGTACTGGGTCCCTGCCGATGGGGCACTGCCGAGCCTGTTCATCAGCCACGGAGCGCCCTTCACCCTCGACGATCCGCAGTGGCTCGACGAACTGTTCAGCTGGGCGCAGTCCCTGCCCAAACCGGAAGCCATCGTGATCATCTCGGCGCACTGGGAGGACGCACCGGCCGCGATCTCGGGCGCGGCGGCGGGTACCCCGCTCCACTACGACTTCAGCGGCTTCCACCCCCGCTACAAGACCCTGCCTTACGCGACCCCGGACGCGACCGCCCTCGCCCGTCGGCTCGTGGCCACGCTCAGTCCGGCGACCACGGTGCACGAGCGCCCTGACAGAGGCCTCGACCATGGTGCGTTCATCCCCCTCATGGCCATGTATCCCGCGGCTGACGTTCCGGTCGTCCAGCTGTCGATGCCCAGCCTCGATCCCGCTGCGTTGCTCGCGTTCGGGGCACGTCTGCGATCCCTGCGCGAGGAAGGCATCCTGGTCATCGGCTCGGGCTTCATGACCCACAGCTTCGCGGTCTTCCGTCGTCCGGACCTCGCCGCACACACCAGGGCCTTCGACGAGTGGGCCGTCGACGCACTCGGGCGAGGCGATGTCGATGCCCTCACCGACTACCGGCGCAAGGCGCCCGGAGCCTCGGTCGCCCACCCGACGGCCGACCACTACGTGCCTCTACTGGCCGCGGTCGGCGCCGCCGGCGACCCCGGCAGCGCCACCAGCGCGATCGACCGCATGATCATGGGCAACTCCACCCGGTCGGTGCAAATGAACTGAGGGCCGGACCGCCCGGGGCCGACCCCGCCCCCGGGCCAGTCGCTCGGGCAGGCCGAGTTGGTCACTCGGCCTGTACGCGACGGATCCGGACCGATCCGAAGTGGGCGGACCAGCTCACGGACGCGGATCGCCGGGCGCTGTCACGGCTGTTCTGGACCCATGTGAATCCGTACGGCAGATGCGAGCAGGACATGAACAGCCGCCTCGACCTGGGCTCCGGTCCTGGCCGGAGCCCAGGCAGCGTGCGTGAGCGTCACCAGCAGGAGCTCATTGTTTGGGTGACTTTCGATGCGGACGACGGCTATCTGCCGTAGACGCTTTTGTCTCACGATCTTGTCCCTTGGGCGCGGTGTCGCCAGGCAGCTCGTCCTCCGTCCACATCAACGTTCGGGGAAGGTCCGGATGGGCGTCCGTGGCCTCCCACTCCTCATCACCCGGCAGTATGGCGATCCAAGGGCGCGGCGAGGCGAGTAGGTTCCCGACGAAATCGAGAACCGACGACAAAGTTTCCCCGGGAAGTTCCGCGTCGGACGAGTAGGGGCTCTCGATGTCCCACGAGCCCAGCTTTCCCGTTCTGGTGTCAACGAGGAGCATGCTGACGCTCAGAGCGGCTATGGGCACGATGAAGGGTTTATCGGTTTCGCTCAGGTTGCAGTCGTCCGTCATGGCGAAACGCAGCCATGATGCGCGCTTCTTGAGAATGTCTTCGGTGCTGAGCAGCGTGAAGCCAGGAGGGATGATCGTGGTGGTGCCGGAGCCGTCGTGGCGGAGCAGGGAACGTTCCACGTCCTCCGGTAGGCGTACCCCGAGCTGGTCATGAAGTTGTTGGATGTCCGAGGGAGTGCACGGCCCTGGTAAAGCAGGCTCGTTTGGTGCATGCCGGACCATCCACTGTTCGATCTTCTCCCAGGACTCTTCAACCGGCATGTTCCACTCCTCCGTTGTCGCGGATGACGGTCACGGGAGCTGACACCGCTGGGAACTCCGTGGACCAGGACGAGTTGGCCGTTGGCCGGGCCGTACGCGAAGACGGTGCGGTGGGCGGTGATGCCGGGGGACGCCGGGGCTCGCGCGCAACTCGTCACCGAGGTGGTCGGGCAGCGGGACGGCCAGATCCCAGACACTTGTGCCCGGACCACTGTTAATCGCGAGCGGTGTTGCGGAGATCTCGCAAAGTGGAACCGAGCGCACGCAGTGCAGGCGTCGCGGCGGTGAGTGCGGCACGGTCGTCGGCAGGCAGTGCGGCCAGGGCCTCGGCGAACAGGGCAGCCCAGGCATTCTCGATCCGTGCCATCCCATGCTGGGCGTCCAGCGTCGGGTACAGCTGAACGGCTCGACGGTCCTGCGGATCGGTCTCGCGGCGGATCAAGCCCTGGGCGACCAAGCCCCGCACGGTCGTGCTGGCGTTGCTTCCGTGTAGCCCGAGTTCGCGGGCGAGTGCACCCGTTCCTGTGCCCGGAGAATCCAACACATAGCGCAGGACCTCCAGGTCCGACGGCGGTAGCGGAAGCAGTCCCGCCTCGTCGACCCCTCGCAGCCGCAGGACTCGAGCGAGGGCGTAGATGGCGGGGGTCAGCTGCCCGGCTTCGCGCAGCAGCGCATGGTCGTGGTCGTGGAGTTCGGCATCACCGTTGGTCACCCTCCCATCCTAGCTTTCCTATAGCTATATATTTATAGTTATCGCGCTGCTGTCCCCTCCTTCCCCGGAGCGCCCATGACCTCCCATGCCCCCACCCCAGTCGGCCGGTCGGCGCCGAAGCCGGCGCCCCCGTCTCCGCCGGGCCGCCTTACCGCGACCCTGGCGCTGCTGTCCTTCGTGATCCCACTGTCCACGGACATGTACCTCCCGGGCTTTCCGGCCATGGCCCGGGATCTGGCCACGGACGCCGCCGGCGTCCAACTCACCCTCACCGCCTTCCTCTTCGGGCTCGCCGCCGGCCAGCTCGTACTGGGTCCCCTCTCCGACCGGTACGGACGCCGTAAACCGATCCTCATAGGAACCGGCATCTGCACATTGGTCACGGCGCTGTGTGCCGTCGCTCCGTCGCTCGAGCTCCTGATCGGCCTGCGGTTCCTCATGGGGTTCAGCGGGGCCGCAGGTGTAGTCGTCGGCCGGGCCGTGGTCTCAGACGTCGCGTCCGGCACGGCCGCCGCGAGGATCTTCGGCATGCTGATGGCCCTGGGCGGCATCGCCCCCATCGTGGCGCCGCTGGCCGGCGGGGCAATAGTGAACGGCTCCGGCGGCTGGCGCACGGTCTTCTTGGTATTGGCCGGCGCCACCGCGCTCATGTTCCTGGCCGCGTTATTCCTTGTTCCGGAGAGTCTGCCTGCCGAACACCGACACGCCGGCGGCATCGGCGTCACACTCAAGGCCGCCGTCTCGGTCCTGACCGACCGCTTCTACCTCGGCTACACACTTGCCTTCTGCTTCGCCAGTGCCACCCTGTTCTGCTATATCGCCGCTTCCCCCTTCCTGCTGCAAAACGTTCTGGGATTCAGCGTCGGCGAGGCATCCATGGCCTTCTCCGTCGGCGCCCTCACCGCCACGGTCTCCAGTGCCGCCGCGACCCGCCTCGTGAGCCGGTACGGCTCTCGGCTTCTGCTGAAGACCGGACTGGCCGTGCTACTGGTGTCGAGCACTGTCGCCCTGCTCGTCACCGCCACGGGAAACCTCGACCGGGTGTGGGCCCTGGGTCTGGTCGGCATCGGCTTCCTCGGCCTCGGGCAGGTCTTCGCCACCGCCACCGCACTCGCCCTCGAACGCGTGCCGCACGCGGCTGGTACCGGTTCGGCAGTGCTCGGCACACTGCAAAGCGTCCTCGGCGCGGCCGTCGCTCCCCTGATGGGCGTCGCGGGCGGCCACAGCGTCATGCCGCTCTTCCTCGGCATGACCGGCTGTGCGCTGATTGCCACGCTCGCACTGGGGTTGACCAGGCAAGAACCACAACTGGCACGACAGAAGCGATAGCCGCACAAGACGGCTGACAGCCGACCTATGAACGAGCCACGCAGGCAGACGGCTCTCGCTGCACCAGGCGTTCACCCGGTCAGCCCGACGAGGCTTCCCAGCGCCTCCCGGTTTGCCTGAGGCGGCTTTGGCGCCGCGCTCACGGCGGAAGAGACATCACGCCGACCCCGCGCGTGACCACCGACCTGGTGCACGAAGGAAACGTGCACCAGGTCCATCCGTCACTGGCCGAAAGAGCAGGAGGACGTCCGCTTCCG
Organism: Streptomyces sp. NPDC050704; assembly: GCF_040654355.1. NCBI lineage: Bacteria > Bacillati > Actinomycetota > Actinomycetes > Kitasatosporales > Streptomycetaceae > Streptomyces > Streptomyces sp. NPDC050704. The sequence goes on from NZ_JBFAHW010000018.1 coordinate 47,933, forward strand.
TGCAGGTCAGAGCGGGTTCACCGCCACGAACGAACTGTCCTGGCGGGACTGTTCGTGGGTCTCGGCCACCGCCTGGGCCTGAGCAGCACCCTTGCTGACCTGGGCCGGAGGATTGGCGGCTTCGGAATGCTTCCCTCCAGTTCCCTCGATTTCCCCCGAGTTCCCGGCCAAGTGTGCAATGGATGTGCAACGGGCACTGCGGCGGCGGGGGCGGGATGAGGCGGCCGGAGGATGCCGACAGGCCTCGTCCTGCCCGTCGGCGTGGGCTTGATCCCGACGCTTGGGTGCGGCCCCTGTGTGCCCTCGTGGTCGCAGGGGTCGCAGCCTATGTGTCGTACGTGCATCAGCGGGACTTCGCGTCGCAAGGTGGAGCCGATGCGGTGACGTCTGCATTGTGGCCGCTGTCCGTGGACGGGCTGTTGTTACTGGCCACTGCTGGATTGTTGAAGCCCGCTGAGGGGTGTGGTCGTCGGTCGCGGTACGTCGTGTGGGTGGCTTTTCTGCTGGGCATTGCGGTCTCCTTGGCGGCGAATATCGCGGCAGCCGCCGAGCTGACGTGGAAGCCGGTTCTCGTGGCCGGCTGGCCACCGGTCGCGCTCTTGCTGTCCGTCGAGCTCCTGGTGCTTCGGCCGACACGACGCGGGGGCGCCGACCTTGCGCATGAAGAGGATGCTGCCGATTTGGCGGAGGACGACAGGGAGCCGTTGCTGGAACGTGCTCGGCAACTGGATGCTCGGCATCGAGACGAACATCAGAGGCCGGTATCCGCGGAAACACTGCGGAAGGAACTGCATGTTGGTGCTCAGCGGTCGAGGAGGCTGGTCGCTCAGGTGCGTCAATCCGAAGAAGGGGGGCACTTCGCTGCCCGTGCGTTCGGCGGAAAGTAATCGAGCGCCGACACGGGTAGAGTGGGCAGTTCAGCGGGTCAACTGTCTCCGTAGACCACCCGTGTCTGCAGATTAGCGAGCGGCCTCGTACTTCTCGATGACATTGCGGGGCACCCGGCCGCGGGCGTTGATCTCAATGCCCTGGCTCTTGGCCCATTCGCGTACCTTGATGGGATCTGGCCCGCCGGCCGGCTTGCTACCGCTGCGACGGCGAGACGAGCTGGCGCCGGACTTGCGACCAACCTTCAGGAAGGGCGCCAGAGCATCCAGCAGCTGCTGATGACTGTCGGGGTTCAGGTCGACCTCATAGCTGACGCCGTCCAGGCTGAAAGTGTGCGTGGCGATGTCCTCGCCCTCGGAGCCACTCAGGTCATCAGTGAAGATAGTGACGGTGCGCTGGACCATGGTAATCACCTTTTTCGGTCAGAGAGGATGAACCTAATAGTTCCGCAAGATACACCCGGCCATCCTTCCCTTGATGCATCTTCGGGAAAGTCCACTTTCTAACGGCTTGTAGCCGACTAGCGTGCCGGTCAACTCGTAACAAACCGAGTAGCTATCGCTTGATGTCTCCTCGGCCTTGCCGTGCAAAAGCGGTTCGGTACTTATTAAGGGCCAACGACTTCGACCGCGACGAAGAAGGGGGGGGCGCCTGAGGCCAAGCGAGGTCGCCTCCCGCCGGGCCATGCGGCGTGAGCGTCCCGATGCCCTGTTCTCCAAGGGTAGTTACGTCTCGGTCCCGGTCGGTATCGCCGCGTGGCTGTGCAGGGTCCCGATCGTGATCCATGAATCGGACCACTCGCTCGGCCTCGCCAACAAGATCCTCGCCCGCATGGCCGCCCGAGTCTGCTTGTCCGTCACCGCTCCCGTTGGCACTCCGCGTTGGCTAGCTCCTTGCCCCTGAAGATGTCGTTGGTGCCGTTGCGTTGGCCTATGGGGAGAGCTGGTCCGGGCTGTCGGCGGCCGCGACAGTTGAGCTGGGTCGTCGGCGGCCGGGGGTGGTGGCGATGTTGCGTGTCGCGGGAGTACAGGACACGTGGTGGGAGGTGCTGCCGGAGCAAGCCCGGCAGCTACCGGTCGAGCTGGCCCAGATCGATGCGTACCTGGACGACGAGCGATTCATCGCCCCGTGGCGGGAAGTGTTCGCCGACCGGCTGGGGCGACCGTCGGTTCCGGTCGAGACGCTGCTGCGGCTGCTGTATCTCAAACACCGCTACCAGCTCGGGTACGAGACGCTGTGCCGTGAGGTTACGGACTCGCTGAGCTGGCGCCGGTTCTGCCGGATCCCGTTGACCTCCCCGGTGCCGCACCCGACCACATTGGTCAAACTGATGAGCCGCGGCAGCGCACAGACCGTGGAACAACTCAACGCCGCATTGCTGGGCAAGCTGGTCGAGGACAAGCTGATGCGGTGCCGCAAGCTGCGCGTCGACACCACCGTGATCGAGGCCGACATCGACCACCCCACGGACGCCGACCTATTGGAGCACGGCGTGCGCAAGCTGGGCCGGCTGGTGCGCCGGATCAAGGATGCGGGCGGTGCCAGGCGCACCCGCTTCCGTGATCGCAGCCGATCAGCAGGGCGTCGCTTGAAGGAGATCTCGCGCACCCTGCGAAGACGCACCGGCCAGGCGATGGGCGAGATCGACCGGCTCACCGGTGAGATCGCCACCATGGCGCGCGCGACACTGCGGGACGTGGCCACGGTGGAGCGCAACGCCCGCCGCGCTCTGGGAAAACGGCCTTCGGGACGCCTCGCGCGAGTGGTGGCGGAGCTGGCCGAGACCGCGGCCGGCACTCGCCGGCTGCTGGAACAGACCGCTTTGCGGCTGACGGGCATCCGCACCATCCCCGACCGGCTGGTCTCGTTAGCCGACCCCGATGCCCGGCCGATCCGCAAGGGCAAGCCCCAGCATCCCACTCAGTTCGGTTACACCGCCCTGGTCGCCGAGGATGAACGCTGCTTCGTCGTCGACCACCAGGTCAACCGCGGGAACCCGCCCGACGCACCGCAACTTGTGCCCTCGGTCGAGCGGGTGGCCACGCTGACTGGCCGACCGCCCGGCACCGTCGTCGCCGACCGCGGCTTCGGCACCGCCGCCAACGACCGGGCGCTAGCTGAACTCGGCGTCCAGCGGATCGGCCTCCAACGCAACGGAACACCGGGAAAAGCACGACGCGAGCACGAGCACACCCGCCCGTTCCGCCGGATGCGGAACTGGAGAGTCGGCATCGAAGCCCGCATCAGCCACCTCAAACGTAGCTTCGGCTTCCGCCGCATCCGGCTGCGCCGCCTGGCAGGCGCGCAGACCTGGGCCGGGCTCGGGATCTTCGCCTACAACCTCCACCGGATGACCGTCAGCGTCCGGTGAGGACGCAACTACCCCCGGCCCCGGCACAGGAGCGAGCCCGCAGCAACAGGCCTGCCACCAGGCCAAACCCTTTTTCAGGGGCAAGTAGCTAGAGTTCGACCACGAGTGGCTGAGCTGCACATACCCGAGGGGTACACCTCTACTACAGCCTCACTCCCCCAGAGAAGTCGGGATAGTCGTACGTCACGGCCCAACACTAGTTCGACGGCCGTGGCCCGGAGCGCGACGTGCCGAGCCGCCAATGGAGCAGCCCGCTCGGGTGCTGGCAGGCGTGGCGGTGGGTAGCTCTCGGGGATGGCGAAGAAGGCGAAGAAGAGGGCGGGTTCCCCCACCGGGCTGGCCCGCCTGACGAAGCAGAAAATGATTGAGGGTTTACCCGGGCCGGACGGTACACGGATCCGGTATGCGGTATCGGAGGAGGCCGACGCGGTCACCGCGCTGCTCAAGACAGCCGCCGACGGTCTCGAGACCGGCCACCTGGAAGCACTCGCCGCCGGGCAGTGCGGGACCTGGCTGCTGGACGGGCTCGCGGGCATCGACCTGATCGACCCGCTCGTGCGGGCGGCGTCGGTCGGCGACCTCCAGCCGGCGGCGGCCCTGATGTCCCTGCCGCTGGTCGCCCGGGACCGGGACGGACAGGTGGTCGGGGCGCTGCTGGCCGTCCCGTCCGGCACGGTCATCTCCATGGTCTCCCGGCTGCCGGGACACGAGCGGTACGCGCTGCTGTCCATGCTGAAGTACGCGAAGATCAAGGCGGTCGCAGTGCGGGAGGACGCCCGCGGGCGCGGGATCGGGGCCGCGCTGCTGAAGCGGTGCGTGCAGATGTACTGGCAGCTGGACTACATGCTGCTGTTCGGTGAGTTCGAGGCCGGGCGCGGTCTCGGGGCGTACTACACGCGGCAGGGCTTCACCGTGCTGCGGCCGGGGCAGGCGATCGACGTCGGTACCCTGCTGGCCGGCGTGCCGGTCCAGCTCGGTGCGGGGCCGGGCGAGACGTTCTTCCACCGGTGGCGCGGCCGCGTCAGGTGACCGGACCGATCGGCAGGCCTGACGGTGCCCGTCAGGAGCCTTGCGCGTCCCGCCTTCGCCACGCATCAGGGTTGGCTCCTCGCCACCGCTGCCGTTGTGCCTGCGTTGAATGACGCACCAGCCAAACGTGTAGGGCTTCGATGTCATGAGCCATCTCGGTCTGGGTCGGAACGAGCATGGAGTGGAACGTCGTGTCGTACCACCAGGAGAACGTGTCGCCGAACAGCCGCGCTACGTACTTCTTCTGCAGGGCACCGAGCTCGATCGCCAGCCAGAGCCGCTGGAACAGGTAGATGACTTGGTGGAGGTCGGACATCCCCGAGACGCCCAGCAACTCCCGCAGTTCCCGGTAGTCCTTGTCCGCATGCTGCTCGACCAGTTCGGCTGCGGCGTGCCGCGCGTGCATCATCTCCGCCCCGTGTAGTTCCCGATGCAGGTCAAAGGTGACGGTCAGCCGGTGCTGCCTGTCGGCCGACCGCCGAGTCAGGGAGGCTCCCACGAAGACACCGACAAGGCTTGCCACGACGCCGATGAGCGTTTCCATTCATCCCCCTGGAGCGGAAGCAAACTCCACGGTCCCACCGCAGCGTCCTGGGTGACGTCAAATCAAACCGACGGCCCAGACTCGGCCAGAAGGTGACTTCCAGCTTCACGCGGCCGTCCGACAAAGACATGAACGACCCGCGGATCGCGCTCAAAGCCGAGATCGTGTACGAGGCCCCTGCCGGGCTTCATCGGCGCGCTTGCGGCGGTCATCGCCTCTGTGGCCGGGGAGAACTGATGAGATCCTCCGCCTATAGGAGGCTGGTGCGACGGAGGAAGATCTGCATCCGGTCGTCGCGGAGGCTATCACCGAGTCGTATTTCACGGAGTGGGGCACCCGTGTCGACGGGCTCCGAGCCGATTTCACGGACGTGCAGTCGATAGACTTTTAGTTCTGAACACGCGGAATTCAGGGCCTGCTATAAAACGTATCGGCGGGTCGCCGACAGCGCTCTGGCGGCGGCCCGCACCTTATTCCGCACCCCGAATGCGAGGCCCTGATGAGCAGCCCCTGGCCGCCCCGGCACACTGCCCGCCGTCCCGTTCCCGGCGCGGCTTCGCCCCGTGACCCGGTCGACCACGCCCGCATCGGCCGGCGCGTGGTGCGGCGCCGCGCGAAGGGCACGGACGCGGGCGCCGTCACGGCGGCCTTCGAGGACGCCCGGTTCGACGCCCGGCAGGACTCGCGGCACGAGCACCTGGCCGACGACGAACGCGGCCGGGCGGAGCTCGCGGAATGGGAGCGCCTCGACCAGCTGCTCGGGCTTTCCCGGTCTCGCGGCACATCGAGTTGGACCGGGCCGACCTCGGTCACCACGGTCTTCGCCCTGGTGCCGTTGCGGGTGTTGCCCGAGGTTGTCTTCTCGTGTTTCTCGTGGCTCAGGTGATCGGTGATCTCGCCTTCGAGGGCGGACTCGAGGAGCCGCTTCGTCAGCTGCTGCAACAGCCCGCCCTCGCCGGTCAGTTTGATCCCGTCGGCCTTCGCCCGGTCCACCAGCTGACTGATCAACTGGTCGTCCAAGCCATCCGGCTTCAGCCCCGCCGGCTGAACTTCCTCCACGGCCTCAGCCGACACGGTCACGTCTGTCGTCAGGTGTCACTCCACTTTCAAGATCCACCGTTGACCGGGCCCTGTCTCGCTTTCGGTGGTGACGGAGAGTCGTGAGGGTCGTTGACATCCACGTGAAAGATGTCAACGAGCTTGTGCAGACGGTCTTTTCGGGCCTGTCCCCGCTGGTCGTCGAGGATGTGGTCGACGAAGGTGAGCGGATAGTGGTGCGGGCACGGACTCCGCGGGACACTGCGCTCTGCCCGGTGTGCGGGGCCCCGTCGGAACGCGTGCACGGCTATCACTGGCGGACAGTCGCGGACGTGCCGGTCGATGAACGACGGGTGGTAGTACGTGTGCGGGTGCGGCGTCTGGTGTGTCCCACGCGCGGCTGTCGCCACACCTTCCGCGAACAGGTGCCCGGCGTCCTGGACCGGTACCAGCGGCGGACGACCCGCCTGACCAGGCAAGTCAAAGCCGTGGTCAAGGAGTTGGCGGGCCGGGCCGGGGCACGTCTGCTGGCGATATTGGCGGTGAGCCTGTCGCGTCACACGGCCCTGCGCGCCCTGCTGCGGATCCCGTTGCCCACCGGGCGGGCGCCCCGTGTGATCGGCGTCGACGACTTTGCACTGCGCCGGCGGCACCGCTACGCCACCGTGATCATCGATACCGAGACTCACGAGCGGATCGACGTGCTGCCCGACCGCACGGCCGACACCCTGGAGGCGTGGCTGCGCGAGCAACCGGGCATCGAGATCGTGTGCCGTGACGGCTCGGCGACCTATGCTGAGGCGATCCGGCGCGCCCTGCCCGACGCGGTGCAGGTCGCGGACCGGTGGCATGTGTGGCACAACCTGTGCGAGGCCGCGCTGAGCGAGGTCAAGGCGCACAGCGCCTGTTGGGCCACCGTGCTGGACGCGCCCATCTACGACGGACCCCGCGCCCAGACCACCCTGGAACGCTGGCACCAGGTCCACGGGCTGCTCGACCAGGGCGTCGGCCTGCTCGAATGCGCCCGCCGTCTCCAGCTGGCCCTGAACACCGTCAAACGCTACGCCCGCGCCGATCGGCCCGAGCGCATGCTCCGCGTCCCCAAGTACCGCGCCAGCCTCGTCGACCCCTACCGCGAGCACCTGCGCAAACGCCGAGCCGATGACCCCGGCATCCCCGTCAAGCACCTCTTCGAAGAGATCAAAGCCCTCGGCTTCACGGGCTGCCTGAACCTTCTGCACAAGTACATCAACCAGGGCCGCGCGGACGCCGACCGCAGCCACATCTCCCCGCGCAGGCTCGCCCGGATGCTGCTGACCAGGCCCGACAACCTCAAGGCCGAGCAACACGAGCTCCTGGCAAAGCTCACCACCGCCTGCCCCGAGATGACCCAACTGGCCGCCGGTATCAGGGACTTCGCCCCACTCCTTACGCCGCACGCCGACAACGCCGATGCGCTTACGCGCTGGATCGCCCAAGTCCGAGCAGCCGACCTGCCCCATCTACATGCCTTCACCCGAGGCCTGGACCGGGACGTCGACGCCGTGATCGCCGGGCTCACGCTTCCGTACAGCAACGGCCCCACCGAGGGTGTCAACGCCAAGACCAAGCGAATCGCACGCCAGATGCACGGACGAGCAGGCTTCACCCTGCTTCGCCACCGCATCCTCCTCGGATAGCAGCACGCTCCGTCACCACCGAAAGCTAGACAGGGCCGTTAAATTGACACACCCGGCAACGGGGTCATCGAAACCTTCTACAACCCGCGGCGACGGCGGAAACATCCGGGCCGGGGCTACCTCACCCCGCTGGAGATCAGACAGCGACACGACCAAGGACACGCCCTCGCGGCGTAAGCATCGAGTGTCCAGCATCACGCGAAACTTCACGCGGGTCACGAAGGCGCTGATGTGCTGGTGCCTGAGTTCGCTCAGCTTGAGGCTGCCGAAGGCGGGGCGAGATCGTTGTGCACGTAGTCCCGGTAGCGGGCCATGGTCGTCGGCTTGAGCACCAGCGCCTTGGCCGTCAGCCAGGTGTTCAGGTAGTCGGCGACGGTCTGGTTCGGGTCGGCGCTGAAGCCGCCGGCCTCGCCCTCCAGGAACGTCCGCAGTGCGACATCCGCAGCATCGTGGCTGGTGAAGCCGCCTCGCCGGACGGTGGTCCGGCGGCGGTCTGAGGCGGGAACGTCAACGGCGGAGGTCCATGTCCCGTGGTGAGTGTCGGTGAGCACGCGGGGCAGTGCGCTCCAGGCTGGCGGCGGTGGTCGGTGTATCGGCTGCCGCACCTGCGGTAGACGCGGCCGCAGTCGGCTGTGGTACGCATGAAGATCGCTGCCGACACCTCCAGTCTCGTGCAGCCATATGCGGCCACCACGCCCGTCACACTTGCCTTGGTCAGCGCGTTTCCATTGGCAGGGCGCGTCAGGGGCGGAGGCGCGGAAACGGTGGAGTTGCGGGTCATCGGGTACTTCGACATGCTTCCGTCACTTCCTGCTCCGACGCGCAGCGCGGGCCCCGGATCGCCGGGCGTGACCGCACCCGAGCGGTATGAGCCGATCTTCGTGGTCGAGCCCGTCGGGAGGGTCTCGCCGCCGGGCCGCAGCCAGTACCGTGAGGCGTGAGGAGAGCTGGTCCGGGCTGAACCTCGTGCGCGTGAGTCGGTCGGAGGAAGTCATGAGCGGGGATGGGCGCGGGGGCCCCGAGCAGCATCTGCCCAAGTTGCGCCTGGACGAGCTGCTGGGTGAGCTCCAGGTGCGCATCGACGCCGTGCGCGGCACCCGGGACAGGCTGCACAGCCTGCTGGAGGCGGTGCTCTCGGTGGGGCGGGAGCTGGATCTCCCGCAGGTGCTGCGGAGCATCGTCGAGGCGGCCGTGGTGCTGGTCGACGCCGAGTACGGGGCGCTGGGCGTGATCGGCGACGATCAGAAGCTGTCCGAGTTCCTGACCGTCGGCATCGGCGACGAACAGCGGGCGGAGATCGGCGATCTGCCCAGTGGGCACGGGATCCTGGGGGAGCTGATCCGGCACCCGGAACCGCTGCGGTTGCCCGAGCTCTCGGAGCACGCGGCCTCGTACGGCTTTCCGGCGAACCACCCGCCCATGCACTCCTTTCTCGGCGTGCCCATCCGGGTGCGCGACGAGGTGTTCGGGAACCTTTACCTCACCGAGAAGCGCAGCGCCAAGGAGTTCGACGCGGAGGACGAGGCGGTTCTGTCGACCTTGGCGGTGGCCGCGGGCGTCGCCATCGAGAACGCGCGGCTGTACGAGGGGGCCATGCGCCGGGAGCGCTGGATCCTGGCGAGTGGAGAGGTCACGAGCACCCTCCTGACGGGGGCGCCGAGCGCCGAAGTATTGGAACTGATCGTCCGGAAGGCACGCGAGATCGCGTCAGCGGATGTGGGAATGATCGCCGAGCGGGCGCCGGGCGAGGACACGCTGCGGCCGATGCTCGCGGTCGGTCTGGGCGCCGAACACCGCAACGGGCTGGTGCTGTCCGGGCAGGACGGACTCGTCGAGGCCGCGTTGAGCACGGCGGAACCCGTGGTCAGTGTCGACATCCAGCGGGAGTCCCGTACCCGGCCGGGCGAACCGCAGTGGGCCGGGCTCGGGTCCGTGGTGGTGGTGCCGCTCGGTACCAGCGGCAAGCCGCGTGGCGTGCTGCTCCTGGGGCGGGCGGCGGGGCGTACCGCGTTCGGCGGTGTGGACACGGAGCCGCTGCTCGGTTTCGCCGGGCAGGCGGCGCTGGCGCTGGAGCTCGCCGAACGGCGGCGGGACGCGGAACAGATCGCGCTGCTCCAGGACCGCGATCGCATCGCCCGTGACCTGCACGATCTCGCGATTCAGCGGCTGTTCGCGGCCGGTATGACGCTGCAGAGCACTCAGCGCTTCGTGGAGCACCCCGAGGCCATGGAGCGGCTGTCGCGGACGGTCGACGATCTCGACGACACCATCAAGATCATTCGGTCCACCATCTTCGGACTGCGCACCCACGGGGGAGGCACGCGTGAGGACAGCGGTCTGCGGGGCCGGGTGTTCGAGGCGGTGAAGGACTCGGCTACGTCGTTCGGGTTCTCTCCCGCGCTGCGGATCGAGGGGCTCGTCGACACCGAGGTTCCGGGCGATGTCGCGGATCACGCGGTCGCGGTGCTGGGCGAGGCACTCAGCAACGCGGCCCGGCACTCCGGAGCCCGGTCCGTGGACGTCGGACTCCGCAGCGCCGACGCCGAGTTGACGCTCACCGTGACGGACGACGGTTGTGGGCTGCCGAGCGGTGTTGAGCGCAGCGGGCTGAAGAACATGGAGGAGCGGGCCGTCGGGCTCGGCGGAACGCTGACGCTCGGCGAACGTCCGGAGGGTGGCGGCACCCGGCTGGTGTGGCGGGTGCCCGTACGGCGGGGCGCCGGATCAGCCGGGAAGTGAGGGAGCGCCAGCCTCTAGCACCTGGGAGGCGGTGCGGCGCGGTGAGGGGGAACCCTCGGGGCCGTATCCCAGCCGGATCACCATCTGGGCGTGGCCGCGCCGGTCCTCCGGTGACAGCAGGCGTTCGCGAAGGTCGGGCCACTCCAGGGCCTGGTGCAGCAGGGAAGCCCGTATGCCGTGAGCCGTGGCCACCAGCAGGACGCGTTCGAGCGCCTGCCCGGCTCGCAGCCAGTCGGCACGGCGATCGTGCGCGGTGGACAGTACGGCGATGAGCGGCCGCTGCTCGAAGGGGCGGGCGGGCAGGTGGTCCGGGTGCCGGTGGGCTCCGAAGTCCCGCATGGGGATCCGGTCACGGAAATCCTGGGGTCCGAGCGTCTCCGGCGGCATGCCCAGGGCTCCGTTGCCGACCTCGTGCACCCAGCGACGGCTCTCCATGGCCCGCTCCGCATCCTTCGTGTTGCGATGCTCCGCCTCCCAGGTGGTCCGGAGCAGCCGGTCGGTGCCGTGCGGCGTGGGACGAGTCAGCGTGGCTCCCTCGGCATGGGCAGCCTCGGCGAGTTCGGCCGTCACAGCGGTGGGCAGTGGTCGCTCCGAGAAGGGCAGGCGGCTGCTGTGCCGACGCCACAGTGCCCCGTACAGGGGTGGACCGGGTGTGCCGGGGCGGGCGGTGCCGGCGAGCCGCACGGTGGCGAGCAGATCGGGCTCGTCCGGCCGCGGGAGCAGCCGCGTCACGGGCCCCCAGCCGAAGTGCGCGACGGCCACCCGCAGGTTCAGCAGCGCGCACCCCGCCGAGAGGTGCAGGGCACGCCCGGTGGGGTCGATGTGCCGCAGACCGCGTTCCGCCACCGCCCGGATCTCCAGCGTCACGGTGTCCGGGTCGAGCCGGAAGCGCCAGGGCTGCGTGTTGTGGATCGAGGGCGCGGCCACGGCAGCCGAGATCAGCGTCTCCAGGGTCGGGACGTCGAGAGTCGTGGAAGACATGGGGTCCTCCTCCCTGCCTCGCGGCGACTGGTCGGCGGTGCGTTCGATGACCGGTTCAGCGTGGCGCGCCCCGGCGGCGGGGGAGGAGGGGCCGTACGGCCCCGGAGACGGTCCAGGAGGACCTATCGGGCGGGCCGGTCGGTGGGCTCGTGCGGTTCGAGGTGGGTGGCCAGGACCGCCGCCTGGACGCGGCGCTGGACACCGAGCTTGGCCAGCAGCCGGGAGATGTGGTTCTTCACCGTCTTCTCCGACAGATAGAGCTTCTTGCCGATCTCCCGGTTGGTGAGTCCGTCCCCGATCAGCGCGAGGATGTCCCGCTCACGCGGCGACAGGCTCGCCAGCTCGGGTGCCACGGCCGGTTCCTCGGCGGGGTCCGCGCGCAGCGAGCGCATCAGCCGGGCGGTCGTCGTGGGATCCAGCATCGACTGGCCCGAGGCGACGGTGCGCACCGCGTCGACGAGGTCGGAGCCCTTGATCTGCTTGAGCACGTATCCGGCCGCTCCGGCCATGATCGCGTCGAGGAGGGCCTCCTCGTCGTCGAACGACGTCAGCATCAGACAGGCCAGCTCCGGCATCTGACTGCGCAGCTCACGGCAGACGCTGATCCCGTCGCCGTCCGGCAGCCGTACGTCGAGCACGGCCACGTGCGGGCGCAGGGCCGGACCGCGCACGAGCGCGTGTGCGACGCTGTCCGCGTCGCCGATCACGGAGATGTCCGGTTCGGCGTCCAGGAGGTCGGTGATACCGCGTCGTACGACCTCGTGGTCGTCGACCAGGAAGACCCGGATCGGGTCCTGCTCGGTGAAGGTACGTGCCTCCGTCATGACGACCCCTCGTTGCGTGATGGACTGCTGACCACTGGCCGGCTGTGATGACGATCATCGCCGTCCGGGCCCCGCCGCACTAGGGCCGACCGGCCCCACTCAGGCCGGCGCCCCACCCCGGTCGGCCCGCCTGTCGCGGACCAGCGGCCCCTCCCGACGGCGGGTACGGGATGCCACCTTTTCGACAGTACTCGTACCCGTGGTACCCGTGAGGGGGTGTGACCGATGCGGAAGACCGAACGCACGAAGGTCCGAGGCCGGCGTCGGCGGCGCAATCCGCTCCGGCGGCACAGCGATGTCGTGGAGGCGCGGATCGTGCTGGGCGCGTGGGCGCTGGCGGTGGTCGGGGGAACCGCCGCGGGTGTCATCGGTGCCACCGCCATGGAGGACACCGATGAGCGACAACGGGCGCAACTGCGGCCCGTCTCCGCGGTGGTGGCCGATGCGCCTGGCGGCACCCACGACCTGGCCACCGGCGCGGCGTACAGCCGTGTGCTGGCCGATGTCCGGTGGACCGACTCAAACGGGACCGTCCGCACGGACGAGACGAAGGTGAAGCCGGACGTCACGGCCGGCGCGACGGTCCAGGTGTGGGCGGACCGGCACGACAACCTCGTGTCCGCGCCCTTCAGCCCGGCGGAGGGAACGACCCGGGCCGTGCTGGCGGGCACGGGAGCGGCCGTCGTCGGGGGTTCGGTCGTTCTGATGGGCGGGTTCCTGACGCGGAGGCGGGTGGAGTGCCGGGCCACGGAGCGATGGGGCGAGGAGTGGGACCGGGTCGGGCCGCGATGGGCGCGCAGGACCGGTTGACGTCCCGACCCCGAGAAGAGCTGTCCTGAGGGGTGCAGGTACGGGGGTGGGAGCCAGTACCGGCGCCGGGCCCGCGTGTTCCGTTGGAGGACGGACACGCGGGCCCCTTTTGTGTGAACTTCATAAGATTTGTGCGAGTTTCATGCGAGCGACTCGCGGGCGCGCGTCAGGTCTGACGAGCCGGACCCGAGAGGTCGAACTCCACGTCCACCACGCCCTCGACGGCACGGATGAGGCGCGCGGCCGCGGGGACCAGGGAGGTGTCCCGGATGCGTCCGGTGAGCGTCACCACGCCGTCGCGGACCGCGACCCGGACGGGAAGCAGGGGCGCGGGGAAGAGGTACGACACCACCTCCCGGCGTACCTCCTCGGCGAGCTCCTCGTCGGCCCGCAGGAACACCTTGAGCAGGTCGGCGCGGCTGACGATGCCCTCCAGCCTGCCGTGGCCGTCGACTACGGGGAGCCGCTTGACCCTGGCGTGCGCCATCGCCCGTGCGGCCTGGGCGAGAGTGGTGTCCGGGCGCACGGTCAGGGCCGGCGCGGTCATCAGTTCCCCGGCGGTCACCGCGCCGGCCTTGGCCAGATCAGAGAGGCGCCGCAGTTGGGTGTACCGGTCCGGGTCGCTGTCCCGGAACTCCTCCTTGGGCAGCAGGTCCGCCTCGGAGACGACTCCGACCACCCGGCTCTCGCCCTCCAGGACGGGCAGCGCACTGACCCGCCACTCCTGCATCATCCGCACGATCTCCTTGAAGTTCGCCCCGCGGCCGACGGCGGCGACAGTGTGGGTCATCACATCGCTCACGATGTGCGGGGTGCCGTGCATGGTGACTCCTTCGCCGGTCGGGTCCGAGGGGGTGGTCACAGCGGATCGCCGCTGCCGTACGGGGCGTACAGATCCAGTAGCCGGGTCCGCGCCGACCGCAGCCGGTGGGCGAGGACGTCGCCCACCCACTGAGCCATCGTCAGTCCCAGCGCGGGATCGTCCTGGCACAGCGCCCGCACCGTCGTGGCGTCGAACTCGTAGGCACGTACCGGGGTGGTCGTCTCGGCGCCCAGATGCCAGACGTGCGGCGAGAACAGCCAGGACCAGCCGACGAGTTCGTTGTGTCCGAGGGTCTCGATGACGGCCGCCCGGCGGCCGGGCACCCGCATGTCGAGGGCCACGGTGCCGGTACGGACGACCCAGAACCGGTCCGCGCGGGCGCCCTCTTCGAAGAGACGGGTTCCCTGGGGGAACGACACCTCCCGGGCGATACGCATCAGCCGTTCACGGTGCTCGACGGGCAGCGCGCGCAGCATGCTGGAGGTGGCGGAAGTGTTCATGGCCCTGCTTCTTCCTGGTAGTACCTGGAGTACTCGGACGGCTGTACGGGTTGTCTGAGTGCGACGGCGCCGGGCCGCACGGAGTACGGACCTACCGATTCCAGCGTGTTCCGGCGGGCCGGCTCTCACCAGGGGCCACCCGGCCCAGAGTCCGGGTCGTACGGCACGGACCGGCGGTGCCCGGAACTACTGTGATTCACGTAGCCCGCCACGTTGTCGCGCCCGCACTCCGCGGGCTCAGAACGACACTCCGGCCTCAGCACGCAATGGCCACCGGGGTGGGGCCGAAGGGTCTTTCGGAAGGGCCTGGACGGCCCCTGCCCAAGGACCCCTCCCCGCAGCAGGATCGGTACGAGGACACGGACACACTCAGGAGGTGCGGATCATGCTTCGACACGTCGCCGCGGGGATCGACGGCTCGCCCGAGAGCCTCGCCGCTGCGCACTGGGCGGCCCGGGACGCTCTTCGGCGTGGCGCCGCGCTGCGCCTGGTGCACGCCTGGGAGTGGCATCCGCGTCCCGCCGCGTCCGTGCCGATGGGCATGTCAGAGCGTGACTGGGCGGGGAGGAACCTGGTTCGGGCGTCGAGCGGCGTCCGAGCCGCTCACCCCGGGCTGAGCATCATCGAGGAGCCGGTGCAGGGCTCGCCGGTCACCGCGTTGCTTGCGGCCGCCGAGCGTGCCGAACTGCTGGTCGTCGGCTCCCGTGGCCTCAGCGGTGTCGCGGGCTTCCTGGTCGGTTCCGTGTCTCAGCGGGTCGTCGCCAGGTCGACGCGTCCCGTGGTGCTCGTACGGGCGGGCGAGAGCTCCGCGGACGAGCACTTCTCGGCTCCGGGCGGGGTTTCTCCGGACGAGATCCCCGATACCCCGTACCGCGACATCGTCCTCGGGCTCGACACCAGCCGGCCCTGTGACGAACTCATCGAGTTCGCCTTCGAGTCGGCCCGGCTCCGCGGTGCGTCTCTGCGGGTCCTCCACGCCTTCACCGCCCTGCCGGCTCATGTGGCCGCCGACCGGCTCGCTCCGCAGCCCGGCCCGGGATTGCTCGCCGAGCAGGAACACGCCGTGGTCGCCACCCTGCGCCCGTGGTGCGAGAAGTTCCCCGGGGTAGCCGTCACCGAGACGGTCGTCGAAGGGCGTGCGGCCGACGAGTTGGTGCGCGCCGCTTCCGGAGCGGCCCTTGCCGTCGTGGGACGGCGGACCCGGGAATCGCGTCTCGGTACGCACATCGGTTCCGTCGCGCACGCGGTGCTGCATCACGCCGAGTGCCCGGTCGCGGTAGTCCCGCATGCGTGAAACGGCGTCGCACCGACCTCGCGAACCGGGCTGTGAACGGCACGTCCGCCGCCGCCCGGGCACCATCGACCGGACAAGGAGGGACGGACATGACCACCCGTCAGGTAACAGTCGGTGTGGACGGCTCACTCATCGCCGTACGGGCGCTGGACCGGGCCGCCGACGAGGCGGTACTGCGCGGCACCGCTCTGGAGATCGTCTACGCCGTGCCCGACATCGACGAGGCCGGACCGATCCTGGCCTCAGCGGTGCTGCGCGTCCGCGGCCGCCAACCCGGCCTGCCGGTCACGGCCCGGGCGGCCCGGGGCGGACCGGTGCAGGTGTTGTCGCGCCACGGGCGGGACGCGGCGCTCACCGTGGTCGGCACCCGCGGCCTCGGCGGCTTCGCCGGCCTGCTGTTCGGTTCCGTGAGCCTGCGCCTGGCCGCGCACGCGCACAGCCCGCTGCTCGTCGTACGAGGCGACCACCGACCGTCTGCCCATGGCGAGGTACTGCTGCTCGGGGCGGAGAGCGAAGCCGGGGCGGACGCGGCCGCGTACGCCTTCGAAGAGGCGGAACGCCGAGGCACCGGCCTGCGCATCCTGCGAACCGGGAGACCTCGGCACCTGATGCCCGAGCAGTCGGCCCCGGTGCCCGCGCACCGGGAAGAGAGCAGTCCCGCATGGCAGGCCGGAACCGAACACGCGGCGCCTCGCTTCGCGGTTGCCGGGCTGCGGGAGAAGTACTCCGGGGTCGGAGTGGAGGCGCGCGCGGTCCGCTCGGGTCCGGCGCACGCCTTGCTGGAGGCCACCCGTGAGGCCGCCGTCGTGGTCGTCGGTGCCCACCGCCGCCCGAACCGGCTCGGCCCACAACTGAGCCCGGTCGCCCATGCCCTGCTGCATCACTCCCACTGCCCGGTGGTGATCGTGCCCACGGGGCAGGACAGTGCGAGCACGGGCTGAGCAACTGCACGCCGCAGCAGTCCGCGGCGCCGAGGGCCCTGAGCCGGCGGCAGCCCCCGTCGTGGACTGCCGCACGCCTCCGGCCCCACGTGGTAAGCAGCGGGTTCGACTTCCGGACCGTCCGTGAGAGCCGCCGCCCGGACCGGCAGACAGGGCCGGATCGAGCGTCGGTAGGGGCCGACCGGCCCTGTCGACGGTCCGTCGGGCGGCCGAGGGTGGAAGGCAGTACGCACCGGCACGTGACTTCGACCCGGAAGGGAACCCACCATGCGTGACGTCCGACAGCAGGCGCCCGCCCCGATCACGGACGACGAACTGCGGGCCCTGGACGCCCACTGGCGTGCCGCGAACTACCTGGCCGTCGGCCAGATCTACCTCATGTCCAACCCGCTGCTGACCGGACCGCTGCGCCCGGAGCACATCAAGCCGCGACTGCTCGGCCACTGGGGCACGTCCCCGGGACTGAACCTGGTGCACACCCACCTCAACCGCGTCATCAAGGCCCGCGGCCAGGACGCCCTGTGCATCTGGGGACCCGGCCACGGCGGGCCCGCCGTGCTGGCCAACTCCTGGCTGGAGGGCAGCTACAGCGAGACCTATCCGGACGTGAGCCGGGACGAGACGGGCATGGCGAGGCTCTTCCGGCAGTTCTCCTTCCCCGGCGGAGTGCCCAGCCATGTCGCGCCCGAGACGCCCGGCTCCATCCACGAGGGCGGCGAACTCGGCTACTCCCTCTCGCACGCCTACGGGGCCGCCCTGGACAACCCGGACCTGCTGGTCGCCTGCGTGATCGGCGACGGCGAGGCCGAAACCGGGCCACTGGCCGCCTCCTGGCACTCGAACAAGTTCCTCGACCCAGTGCACGACGGGGCGGTGCTGCCGATCCTGCACCTGAACGGCTACAAGATCGCCAATCCGACGGTGCTGGCCCGGCTGCCCGAGTCCGAGCTCGACGACCTGCTGCGGGGCTACGGCCACGCCCCGATCCACGTCATCGGCGACGACCCGATGACCGTGCACCGCGCCATGGCCGCCGCCATGGACGACGCCCTGGACCGGATCGAGCTCATCCAGCGCACCGCCCGCGAGGAAGGTGTGACAGAGCGCCCCCACTGGCCGGTGATCGTGCTGCGCACCCCGAAGGGCTGGACCGGGCCCGCCGAGGTCGACGGCCTGCCCGTGGAGGGCACGTGGCGCGCCCATCAGGTTCCGCTGTCCGCGGTCCGCGACAACCCCGAGCACCTGCGACAGCTGGAGGCGTGGCTGCGCTCGTACCGGCCCGAAGAACTCTTCGACGAGCACGGCCGCCCTCGCGAGCAGGTACTGGCCTGCGTCCCCGAGGGCACCCGGCGCCTGGGCGCCACCACGCACGCCAACGGCGGGCTGCTGCTGCGCGAACTGCCCCTCCCGGAGCTGAACCGGTACGCCGTCCCGGTCGACAAGCCCGGCGCGACCCTGCACGAGCCCACCCGAGTCCTCGGTGATCTGCTGGAACGTGTCATGCACGACACCAGCGGCCGCCGCGACTTCCGGATCGTCGGCCCCGACGAGACCGCCTCCAACCGGCTCCAGGCGGTCTACGACGCCAGCGGCAAGGCCTGGCAGGCCCAGACCCTGACCGTCGACGAGCACCTGGACCGGCACGGCCGGGTGATGGAAATCCTCTCCGAACACACCTGCCAGGGCTGGCTGGAGGGCTACCTGCTGACCGGCCGGCACGGGCTGTTCTCCTGCTACGAGGCCTTCGTCCACATCGTCGACTCCATGGTCAACCAGCACATCAAGTGGCTGCGCACCACCCGCCGGCTGGCCTGGCGCGCCCCCATCGCCTCCCTCAACTACCTGTTGACCTCGCACGTCTGGCGGCAGGACCACAACGGGTTCTCGCACCAGGACCCCGGATTCGTCGACCACGTACTCAACAAGAGCCCCGAGGTCGTACGGGTCTATCTGCCGCCGGACGCCAACACCCTGCTGTCCGTGGCGGATCACGTACTGCGCAGCCGCGACTACGTCAACGTCGTGGTGGCCGGCAAGCAGCCGTGCTTCGACTGGCTCACCATGGACCAGGCACGGGCCCACTGCGCCCGGGGCGCCGGGATCTGGGAGTGGGCCGGCACGGAGAACGGCGAACGGGAGCCGGACGTGGTACTCGCCGCCGCGGGCGATGTCCCGACCCTGGAGGTGCTGGCCGCCGCGCAGCTGCTCCGCGCACATCTGCCGGACCTGGCAGTGCGGGTCGTGAACGTCGTCGACCTGGCCCGGCTGCTGCCCCAGGAGGAACACCCGCACGGCATGCCGAGTCCTGAGTACGACGCGCTGTTCACCCGCGACAAGCCGGTGATCTTCGCCTATCACGGCTACCCCTGGCTGATCCACCGCCTCGCCTACCGGCGCACCGGTCACGCCAACCTCCACGTCCGCGGCTACAAGGAGATCGGCACCACGACCACGCCCTTCGACATGGTCGTCCGCAACGATCTCGACCGCTACCGCCTGGTCATGGACGTCATCGACCGCGTCCCGGGACTGGCCGTACGTGCCGCCCCCGTACGGCAGTTGATGGAGGACACCCGGCTGCGCCACCACGACTGGATCCGTGAACACGGCACCGACCTGCCTGAGGTCGCCGACTGGACCTGGAGCGGCTGACCGGGCTCGGACCGCCCGTCCCGAGGCGCCGCCGCGACGATGTGGCGGCGCCCTCTTACGTGATGCCGGGACCAACGGTCCCCACCACGCACCGCCGGCCGGAGTGAGCCTCCCGTCACCCCCCGTGCGCCCCCCGGCGACACCACGATCGAGTTCGCGTTCGATGCCGCCTCCCGCAGTGCGGCGAACCTGCGCGTGGTCCACGGATGGTGGGTGTCGGCAGACGGTCACCGCCTGTTCGGACTGTTCCGACGGAGGACAGGTTTGGCCGTTGTGTGACCAGTAAGGAACATGTCGGAGTCGCCATGGCCGAAGTGCGCTGAGATGGCCCGACTGATCACGAGTGGCGGGTTGTTGGGGGCGGACATGGGCAACAGGACCGGATCGGCGGCGGCCTCGACAGCCCCAACGGCGTGCCGCGAAGAGCACGAGTGCTGCGCGGGAACCCTTGAGACCGGAACAGGAAGCGCGGAGGAGCGGTTTCGGGGGTTGTTGGAGGCGGCGCCGGACGCGATGGTCATCGTGGACGACGCCGGGGTGATCAAGTTGGTGAACGCGCAGACCGAGGCGCTCTTCGGCTATCGGCGGGAGGAACTGCTGGGTCATCCTGTCGAGTTGTTGGTTCCTGGACGTTTCCGCGGTCATCACACTCCGCATCGGGACGGTTATGTCGCCAACCGTCAGGTGCGACCGATGGGTGCGGGGCTGGAGTTGCACGGGTTGCGCAAGGACGGGACGGAGTTCCCGGTGGAGATCAGTCTCAGTCCGTTGGAGACCGCCGACGGGCTGCTGGTCTCCGCGGCTGTCCGTGACGTCAGCGACCGCAAAGCCGCCGAAGAGCGGTTTCGGGGGTTGTTGGAGGCGGCGCCGGACGCGATGGTCATCGTGGACGACGCCGGGGTGATCAAGTTGGTGAACGCGCAGACCGAGGCGCTCTTCGGCTATCGGCGGGAGGAACTGCTGGGTCATCCTGTCGAGTTGTTGGTTCCTGGACGTTTCCGCGGTCATCACACTCCGCATCGGGACGGTTATGTCGCCAACCGTCAGGTGCGACCGATGGGTGCGGGGCTGGAGTTGCACGGGTTGCGCAAGGACGGGACGGAGTTCCCGGTGGAGATCAGTCTCAGTCCGTTGGAGACCGCCGACGGGCTGCTGGTCTCCGCGGCTGTCCGTGACGTCAGCGACCGCAAAGCCGCCGAAGAGCGCATCAACGAGCTCGCCGCGCTCGTCGAGTCCTCCCAGGACGCGATCCTCGCCAAGACCCTCGACGGCCGTATCACGTACTGGAACGTCGCCGCCCAGCGGCTGTACGGCTACACCCGGGCCGAGGTCATGGGACGGCATGTGTCCGTGCTCGCTCCGCCCGAGCACCGGGACGCCATTGACGCACTGCTCGAGCGGCTGCGCGCCGGGGAACGGATCGAGCACTTCGAGACGCTGCGGCAGACTCGTTCCGGTGGACTGCTAGACGTCGACATCACCCTGTGGCCGACGCGCGCGCCGGACGGTACGGTCATCGGGGCGTGCGCGATCGTCCGTGACATCAGCGACCGCAAGCGGGCCGAGGCGGAGCTGACCGTCCTGTACGAGCAGCAGCGGCACATCGCCCTCACTCTGCAGCGCAGCCTGATGGGCACCCCGTCCGCGATTCCGGGACTGGCCACCGCCAGCCGCTACCGGCCCGCCACCCAGGGGGCCGGGGTGGGCGGTGACTGGTTCGATCTCATCCCGCTCGGCGCCGGCCGGGTGGGCGTTCTGATCGGCGACGTGATGGGCCGCGGCCTGGAAGCCGCCGCGGTGATGGGCCAGTTGCGCTCCGCCGCGCACGCCCTGGCCAAGACCGGCATGCAGCCCCGACAGCTCATGCAGGCGCTGGAGGTGGTCGTCGCCGACCTGGACGTGCCCGACCAGCTGGTCACCTGCTGCTATCTGGTGATCGCCGCCGACGCGGGAGAGGTGACGGTCTGCTCGGCCGGGCATCTGCCCACGCTCATCGCCCTCCCCGGCGAAGGAGCCCGCGCGCTCGACACGCCGGTGAACGCGCCCCTCGGCGTCGGTGACGTCCTCTACGAGCAGTCCAGCGCGGTCATTCCACTCGGGGCCACCCTGGTCCTCTACACCGACGGTCTGATCGAAACTCCCGGCAGCGACATCGAGGACCAACTCGCGCAGCTCGTCGCCACCTTGAGTGATCTCTTCGCCACCGCCCCCGACCTGGAAGCCGCCGCCGATCACGTCCTGGCCACTTTGCTGCCCGACGCCGAGGGCCACAACGACGACGTCACCCTGCTGCTGACGCAGCTGCCCGACGGGCCGCTGGCCGCTGTCTCCACCGACCTGCCCGCCGTGCCCGACTCCGTACCCGAGGGCCGTGCCTTCCTCAGCAAGGTCCTCACCTCCTGGGAGTGCACGACGACCGCGGACGACGCACGGCTGCTGCTCTCCGAGATCCTGACCAACGCCGTCCAGCACGCCGAGGGCCCTCTCGGCCTGCACGTATGCCGCACCGCCACGGAACTCACCGTGGAGGTCAGCGACCACAGCCCCCATCTGCCCCAGCCCCAGCCCCGGCCCGCGGCCGAGGACGAGGAATCAGGCCGGGGTCTGATCCTTGTCCGCGCCCTCGCCGACACCTGGGGCGTCCGCCCCACCGACGAGGGCAAGACCACGTGGTTCACCCTGGTGCTGTGACGCCTGCCGTCCCTGTGCCTGACGGCTGCCCGCACCGTCCGTCAGTGGGTCCGATTCAGCCGGTTCCGTTGAGGGTCGTACGCTCGCGAGGGCTGTGTGGGGCTGTCCCGGTCGGCCACGTGGACTCGTCCGCTGCTGTGCCCGGGTCAACTGTCCGGCGTCGGCGGGAGCCCGAGGACGGGACCATCGGTGCCCTCCGGCGGGGGCACGGACGTGAGACGGATGCCGGTGACCAGGTCGGGGCGGATGCGGACCGCGTAGTCCATGGCCCGGGTCATCCAGGGCCGCAGCAGCTGCCGGTAGCGGGCCACCTCGTCGGCGTCGGTGACCAGCTGTGCGTAGCCGGTGGCCACGACGCTCCAGCCGAGGTGGGTGTCCGGGTCGATGGTGTCGGCCTCGTAGGCGACGACGACACCCTCACCACCGGCGTGCCGGGTGTGCGCGGTCAGCGCCGTGCCCTCGTGCGTGCGGATGATGATGTCGCCGTCGTCCAGGACGTGGTTGACCGGACGGACGGTCGGCAGCGCGTGCCGGGTGAAGACGACCCTGCCCAGCGACACGCTGCCCAGCAGTTTCAGGGCTTCGGCGCTGTCGAGCTCGACGCTCTGCCGCGGTGCGACCGCGGGCGGCCGGCCGTTCTCGGGTGCCATGATGAACTTCCGTACGGATTCGTCGCTCACTGAATGTCCAGACCTCAATGGAACGGGGAGCGGCCGAACCGCGCTAGGGCCGTTCGGTCCATGCCGCGCCAACCGGTGGCCCCTCCCTGTTCACCTTCACCGGGGGCGTCCGCCCTGCCGTAGTAGGCCGTGCGCATGAGGTGCTGCATGTCGTCGAGCATGGGCATGCGCGGGTTCGCGGGCGCGCACTGGTCCTCGTAGGCGTTGAGAGCCTGTTGGGGCAGGGCGGCGAGGAATGCCTGCTCGTCGATGCCGAGGGCGTGGAAGGACGGTTCGATGCCGACGGCGTCGCGTAGCCGCTCCACGGCGGCGGCCAGGGACTCGACGCCCTCGGCCGCGGTCTCGGAGGGCAGACCGAGAGTGCGGGCGATGTCCTGGAAGCGCTCGGGGGCGCGGTAGTGCTCGTACTTGGGCCAGCCGGTGAGCTTGGCCGGCACGGTGCCGTTGTAGCGGATGACATGCGGCAGCAGGACGGCGTTGGTGCGGCCGTGGGCGATGTGGAAGGTGGCGCCGAGGGTGTGGGACATGGCGTGAACGATGCCGAGGAAGGCGTTGCCGAACGCCATGCCGGCGATGGTGCCCGCGTTGTGCATCTTCTCCCGCGCTTCGGGCCGGGCGTCCCGGTCGTTCACGGCCGGTTCGAGGTGGTCGAAGATGAGGCGGATGGCGTGCAGGGCGGGGCCGTCGGTGAAGTCGTTGGCGTAGACGGACACGTACGCCTCGATGGCGTGGGTGAGGGCGTCGAAGCCGCTGTCGGCCGCGAGGGCCGGGGGCAGGTCGGCGGTGAGCAGCGGGTCGACGATGGCCACGCTCGGCGTGAGCGCGTAGTCGGCCAGCGGGTACTTCTTGCCGGTGGCGGGGTCGGAGATGACGGCGAACGGGGTGATCTCGGCGCCGGTGCCCGAGGTGGTGGGGATGCACACCAGACGGGCGAGCTTGCCCGGGACAGGGAAGCGGAAGGCCCGCTTGCGGATGTCGGAGAACTTCTGCCTCATGTCGGCGAAGTAGATCTCTTTGCCGGCGGCCTGCTGCTCGTACAGCAGCCACATCACCTTGGCGGCGTCCATGGGGGAGCCGCCGCCCAGCGCGATGATGGTGTCCGGGCGGAAGTCGCGCATGAGGCGGGCGCCGCGTCGCACGGAGTCGATGCTCGGCTCCGGCTCGACGTTGTCGATGATCTGCACCGTCACGGGCTGGGGACGGAGCTGCAGGACGCGGCCGACACGGTCCACGAAGCCCAGGCGGGTCATGGTCGCGTCGGTGACGATCGTGACGCGGTGCACGTCGGGCATGGAAGCCAGGTAGCGGATGGACTGCGGCTCGAAGTAGATCTTCGGTGGGACCTTGAACCACTGGAGGTTGTTGTGGCGGGTGCTGACCCGCTTGATGTTCAACAGGTTCGCGGCCGACACGTTGTTGGACACCGAGGTGCTGCCCCAGGAGCCGCAGCCCAGGGTGAGCGAGGGGAGCAGGCTGTTGTAGATGCCGCCGATCGCTCCCTGGGAGGACGGGGAGTTGACGATGACCCGGACCGTCTTCATGCGCTTTCCGTACGCCTCGGCCAGTGCCGCATCCTCGGTGTGGATGACGGCGCTGTGTCCCTGGCCGTGGAAGGCGACCATGTCGGCGGCCAGGTCGAAGCCGTGGCGCTGTGAGCCGGCGCGCAGCACGGTCAGCACCGGGCACAGCTTCTCGCGGGTCAGTGGCTCGTCCGGGCCCACCCGGTCCGCCTCGGCCAGGATGAGTGACGTGCCGACGGGCACGGTGAAGCCGGCCTGTTTCGCGATCCATGCCGAACTCTGTCCGACGGCCGCGGAGTTGACCTTGGGCTCGCAGCCCCTGTTCGTGGCGTCCCCGGGGAAGAGGTACGCCTCCAGCTTCCGCTTCTCCTCGGCGGTGGCCAGGTGGGCGTGCAGGGCGCGGAACTCGGCCAGGGCCGCGTCGTAGATCTCCGTGTCCAGGATGACGGCCTGTTCGGAGGCGCAGATCATGCCGTTGTCGAACGCTTTGGACAGGACGAGGTCATTGACGGCGCGGCGCAGGCGGGCGCTCTTGTGGACGTAGGCGGGAACGTTGCCGGCGCCCACTCCGAGAGCGGGCTTCCCGGCCGAGTAGGCGGCCTTCACCATCGCGTTGCCGCCGGTCGCCAGGATCAGCGAGACGTCCGGGTGGTGCATGAGTGCGCCGGTCGCCTCGATGGAGGGACTCTCGATCCACTGCACGCAGTGCTCCGGCGCGCCCGCGGCGACGGCCGCGTCCCGGACGACCCGGGCCGCCTGCGCACTGCAGCGCTGGGCGGAGGGGTGGAAGGCGAAGACGATCGGGTTGCGGGTCTTCAGCGCGATGAGGGCTTTGAAGAGGGTGGTGGAGGTCGGATTGGTCACGGGGGTGACCGCGCACAGGACGCCGACGGGCTCCGCCATCTCGATCATGTCGTCGATGTCGTCGCGGGCGATGACGCCGACGGTCTTCATCCGGCCCATGCTGTGCGTGACGTGCTCGCACGCGAACATGTTCTTGGCGGCCTTGTCCTCGAAGACGCCCCGGCCGGTCTCCTCGACCGCGAGGCGGGCCAGTTCGGTGTGCTGGTCCAGGGCGGCGACCGAGGCCTTCTTGACGATGTGGTCGATCTGCTCCTGGTCCAGGGACTCGTAGTCGGCGAGCGCCTTGAGCCCGTGGGCGACCAACCGGTCCACGGCGATGGCGGTGTCCGACGGCGCGTCGGCGGGCGCGGCGGTGCGGGGCCGGTTGTCGTCATGCCGGGTCATGGGATCTGCCTCCGTTGTAGAAGCGTCGTAGAGGTCTGTGGCGCGAGCCGGGGTGGGAGCGGTACCTCGGGGGTCGGTACCGCTCCCATCACCACGGTCTCCCGGGCCCCGTCAGGTGACCCAGATGCCGATGGTCCTGGGCGAGGGCCTGACCGGCCCTGATTCGAGGAGGGGCCACTGGCCCCGGAGTTCGCATGCGGACCGGTGGGCGGGTGCGTCCTGGCCGAGCGCGGGTGGTCCCGCCCGTGGGTACCGGAAGTCACCGCTCCGGAAGCCAGTGGTGGGCGATCCGGTGCGAGGGGTGCTTCTCGGGCGGGTGGGTGTCGTCGAGGCGGAAGGTCAGGCTGTTCATCACGCCGACGACTCCGTCCACCCGCCAGGTCAGCCGGATCGTGAGCGGAATGTCGCTGCGGCGCTCCAGCCGGCCCTCCAACGTGACC
This sequence comes from Streptomyces sp. NPDC050704, assembly GCF_040654355.1. Lineage (NCBI taxonomy): Bacteria > Bacillati > Actinomycetota > Actinomycetes > Kitasatosporales > Streptomycetaceae > Streptomyces > Streptomyces sp. NPDC050704. The sequence continues at coordinate 73,625 of NZ_JBFAHW010000018.1, forward strand.
ATCCCGTCGTTGACCGCGACGAACACGGTCTGGAGCGGCAGGCACATGGCGCGGGTCAGGACCTCGTCGATCACCTCCCGCCGGATCTCGTCGTCCGTTCGCAGGAAGACGCGCAGGAGGTCGCGGCGGGTGGCGATACCGATGAGGCGGTCCTCTTCGTCCACCACCGGGAGCCGTTCGATGTGGTGGCGCTCCATCACGCGGGCGGCGTCCGCGACGCGCTGTTGCGGGTGCACGGTGATCGCGGGCGTCGACATCAGCTCCCCCGCGGTCAGGGCGGCCGCCTTGGCCGCCGCGGCCCGGGCCCCGCGACGCAGTGGCCGCATCCGGAAGCGGCGTTCTCCGCCGGTCTCGGCGCGCATCGCCTGCCGGTACAGCAGGTCGGTCTCGGAGATCACCCCCAGGACCTTGTCGTCATGGTCCACGACCGGCAGCCCACTGATGCGGTGGCCGTCCAGCAGCCGTGCCACGTCCTTGAACGACGTCTCGCGGCGGGCTTCGACGACCTCACTGGTCATCACCTCGCCGACGGTGCGGGTCTTCACGGCATTTCCTCCTCGGACCGGAAGGGCGGGCCCGTGCGGCCGGGACCGCTGTAGGCGTCTCTGCGGGCCGTCTCGTGGACTCGGCCCCTGGTGTCCCTTCACCCTCTCGCCCTACCGCCCGCCGGGGCAGGAGCCGACTGTCACCGGGACCGGGGCCGAACCGCTCCTCTTCGCGGGACCTTCCGGGCCGACGACGCCGGGGCGGTGCACAGGCCCCGAACCCGGCCGCCCGACCCCGGACGCAGGGCCCGAACGACCCCCCGTCCCGCCCCCGTACGGCCCATGCCCCGTCCGACGCGGACGGCACAGGCTGGCAGCGCACACCAGACATCCGCCCAGGGAGGACGAGGACATGACCGTGCGCGTGGGAATCAACGGCTTCGGCCGTATCGGACGCAACTACCTGCGCTCTGCGCTGGAACGCGCGGAGGCCGGGACCGGTACCACCGTCGAGGTGGTGGCGGTCAACGACATCACGTCGCCGGCGGCGCTGGCCCACCTGCTGGAGTACGACTCGACCTACGGTCGGCTGCGCCGCACCGTCGAACACGACGACACGTCACTGACAGTCGACAGCCACCGCATCGCGGTGACCGCCGAGCGCGATCCCGGCGCACTGTCGTGGGGCGAGCTGGGCGTGGACGTGGTCGTCGAGTCGACCGGCCGGTTCCGCACCCGTGAGGAAGCTGGGCAGCACCTGAAGGCAGGAGCACGCAGGTGCTGCTGTCCGTGCCGGGCAAGGGAGTCGACGCCACCGTCGTGATGGGCGTCAACGAGGGCTCCTACGACCCGGAGCGGGACCACGTGATCTCCAACGCCTCCTGCACCACCAACTGCGTGGCGCCGATGGTGAAGGTGCTGGACGACCACTTCGGCCTCGTCAAGGGCCTGATGACCACCATCCACGGCTACACCAACGACCAGGTGGTCCTGGACGGCCCGCACAAGGACCCGCGCCGCGGGCGCACCGCAGCCGTGAACATCATTCCGACCAGCACCGGAGCCGCCCGCGCCGTCGGCCTCGTCCTGCCCGAACTGGCGGGCACGCTCGACGGCATCGCCGTGCGCGTACCGGTCGAGGACGGCTCCCTCACCGACCTGAGCGTGGTGCTGGAACGCCCCGTGACCGCGGACGAGGTCAACGCCGCATTCCGCGAGGCGGCCGACGGGCCGCTGAAGGGCATCCTGCGGGTGTCCGACGCCCCGATCGTCTCCCGCGACATCATCGGCGACCCCGCCTCGTGCGTGTTCGACGCCCCACTGACCCAGGCGCACGGCGACCTGGTGAAGGTCTTCGGCTGGTACGACAACGAGTGGGGCTACACCAACCGGCTTCTGGACCTCACCGAGTACGTCGCCGCCGGCCTCGCGCGGAGGTGAGAGGCGGCCACGACCGCAACCGCGCGGGGTGGCCGGCCGACCCCGCGCACCCGGCCTGTTCGGCGGGGCCCCGAGCGGGCTTGTGGCACTCCGGCGCCCCAAGGCGGTGCCGGTGCGGCAGCGAGCGCTTCGGGGCACGTCGTGGTACCCGGAAGACGCTGGTGATCAGGAGGGGATACCGTGCCGGGGTGTCCTGGCGTATGCCGGGGTCGTGGGCTCGGCCAGCGCGGCGTGATCGAGGAGCCGACGGGCCAGTTCCCGTGCCTCTTCCGGGGTCAGCGAGGCCCACACTCCGTGCGCACCGCCCCGGTCGGGGCCCACGTCCAGGGTGACTCTGCTGATCGGCCGGTCCTGAGGCGCCAGCCGCAGGTACTTCACCGCGATCCGCCGGCCGCAGGAGGTCACCAACGGCGCCTCGCCGACCGGGCGGAGCCGTCCTTGCCCTGACGTCGTCATCGCCGCCACACCCTTCCTCGGAACGTTTCCGTCGGTCTGCTCCCCGGGGTCGCTTCGTCCGCATACCCACAGGCGCATCACGTGCAGCGTGCTCGCATCCGGGATTGTTCCCGGCCGCGGCGGCGCTCGCTCCGCACGCCTGAACACCCCGAGGCGCTCACCCGCGACCCGGACGTGTGTGTCGCCGGACACCGCATCCCCGGGGCTCTCTCGTAGGCGGTGTCGGCGCCTGGGCGGCGGGCGGCCTTGATCCGCAGTGCCACCGCCACCGGCCCGAGGCTCGGCGTCGTCCAGCCCTTGGATGCGGTGGGGCCGAACAACCCCGCCGACCCGGGCACATCGGCCCCGGGGACCCCCTCCGACCTGGGCCGGCCGGCACCGAACCGGGCTCTGGACGGCCCTGTCCTCATCCGTCGCCGCGGACGAGCATCGACAGCGGAGACGTCCACGGGACCCCGCGGACGCCATCGCTCAGGTATGCGGAGGCAGTGATGACGACGGTGGCCACGACAAGCGTGCAGGCACCCGCGCCGGCATGGCGCGGCTTCACGGGTGGGCGGTGGCGCGACCACGTCGACGTACGCGACTTCATCCAGGCCAACTACACCCCGTACGAGGGCGATTCGGCCTTTCTGGCCGGCCCCACCGAGCGCACCCGCACCGTGTGGGAGACGGTCAGCGCCCTGTTCCCGGAGGAACGGCGCAAGGGAGTCCTCGACGTCGACACCAAGACCCCGTCGACGATCACCTCGCACGCACCCGGATACATCGACCGGGAGCGGGAGTTGATCGTCGGCCTCCAGACCGACGCACCGCTGAAGCGGGCGATCATGCCGAACGGTGGCCTGCGGATGGTGGAGAACGGCCTGAAGGCGTACGGCTACCAGGCCGACCCCTTCGTCACGCGCGTCTTCGGGACCTACCGCAAGACCCACAACGACGGTGTCTTCGACGCGTACACCGCCGAGATGCGGGCCGCCCGCAAGGCCGGAATCATCACCGGGCTGCCGGACGCCTACGGCCGCGGCCGGATCATCGGCGACTACCGGCGGGTGGCCCTCTACGGAACCGTCCGCCTCACGGCGGCCAAGCGGGCCGAACGCGCCCTGCTCGACGCCAGGCCCTCCACCCCGGAGGTGATCCGCGACCGGGAGGAACTGGCCGAGCAGCTAAGGGCGTTGGACGAGCTGACCGAGATGGCCGCCTCGTACGGCTGCGACGTCTCCCGCCCCGCCACCACCGCCCGCGAAGCGGTCCAATGGCTCTACCTCGGCTATCTGGCCGCCGTGAAGGAGCAGAACGGCGCCGCCATGTCACTCGGCCGCGCCTCGACCTTCCTGGACATCTACCTCCAGCGCGACATCGACGAGGGCCTGATCGACGAGAGCCGCGCCCAGGAACTGATCGACGACTTCGTGATCAAGCTGCGGATCGTACGGTTCCTGCGCACACCCGAATACGACGCGCTGTTCTCCGGCGACCCGACCTGGGTGACCGAGTCCATCGGCGGCATCGGCGACGACGGGCGCCCGCTGGTCACCCGTACCTCCTTCCGCTTCCTGCGGACGCTCTACAACCTCGGCCCCGCGCCCGAGCCGAACCTCACCGTTCTCTGGGCGCCCCGACTACCGGACGGCTTCAAGCGGTTCTGCGCCCAGGTTTCCATCGACACCAGCGCGGTCCAGTACGAGTCCGACGAGTTGCTGCGCCCGCACACCGGCGACGACACCGCGATCGCCTGCTGCGTCTCGGCGATGGCGGTCGGGCGGCAGATGCAGTTCTTCGGCGCCCGGGTCAATATGGCCAAGGCCCTGCTGTACGCGATCAACGGTGGCCGGGACGAGATGACCGGCGAGCAGATCGGTCCGGAGGCGCCCGCGCTGACCGGCGAGTTCCTGGAGTACGAGGAACTGTCAGCCGCGTACGACCGCATGCTCGACTGGCTGGCCGCCACCTATGTGAACACGCTCAACGTCATCCACTTCATGCATGACAAGTACGCCTACGAGCGCATCGAGATGGCCCTCCACGACCACCCGGTGCACCGCTTCATGGCCTGCGGCATCGCCGGATTGTCCGTCGCGGCCGACAGCCTGTCCGCCGTCAAGTACGCCCGGGTGAAGGTGGAGCGGGACGACACCGGACTGGCCGTGGACTACCGGATCGAGGGCGACCACCCGGCGTACGGCAACAACGACGACCGCGTCGACGCCATCGCGGTCGGCCTGGTGGAGTCCTTCATGGCGAAGGTGCGCGAGCACCCCGCTTACCGGGACGCCGAGCACACCCAGTCCGTGCTGACCATCACCTCCAACGTGGTGTACGGCAAGCACACCGGCAACACCCCGGACGGCCGCCGCGCCGGACAGCCCTTCGCGCCCGGCGCCAACCCCATGAACGGCCGCGACCGGCACGGCGTGGCCGCCTCCGCGCTGTCGGTCGCCAAACTGCCCTACGAGCAGGCCCGCGACGGCATCTCGCTGACCACGACGATCACCCCGGAGGGGCTGGGGCACGTGCCCGCCGAGCGCGCGGCCCAGCTGGTGGGCATCCTCGACGCGTACACGGCTTCAGGCGGCTTCCACATGAACGTCAACGTCCTGGACCGGGCGACGCTGGAGGACGCCATGGAACACCCTGAGAAGTACCCGGAGTTGACCATCCGGGTGTCCGGGTACGCCGTCAACTTCGTCCGGCTCACGCGCGAGCAGCAGCTCGACGTGATCAGCCGTACCTTCCACGGAGCGCTGTGAGCACCATGGAGACGGCGACCACCGGCCGGATCCACTCCTGGGACCTGTCCACCGGCGTGGACGGTCCCGGGACCCGGTTCGTGCTGTTCGTCAGCGGCTGCCCGCTGCGCTGCCTGTACTGCGCCAACCCCGACACCTGGCACCTGCGCGACGGACGGCAGGCCACGGTCGACGAGGTGATGACGGAGATCGAGAAGTACCGGCGGTTCGTGAGCGTGGCCGGCGGCGGGGTCACCCTCACCGGCGGCGAGCCACTGCTCCAATCCGCCTTCACGGGTGCGCTCCTGCGCCGCTGCAAGGAAGCCGGACTGCACACCGCGCTCGACACCTCCGGCCTTCTCGGCGCCCGCGCCACCGACGAACTCCTCGCAGACACCGACCTGGTGCTCCTGGACATCAAGGCCTTCGACATCGCCACGTACCGGAAGCTGACCGGCGGGGCCCTCGCTCCCAGCCTCACCTTCGCCACCCGCCTGGACCGGCTCGGCATCCCTGTTTGGATCCGCTACGTGCTGGTCCCCGGTTGGACGGACGACCCAGCCGCCGTTGACGGCCTCGGCGCCTTCCTGGCCGGGCTGGGCAACGTCGACCGCGTGGACGTCCTGCCCTTCCACAAGCTCGGCGCCTCGAAGTACGACGCCCTCGGGATCCCGTTCCCCCTGCGCGACAACCCCGTCCCCGAACCGGCGACGACCGAGCGGGTCCGCGAACAGTTCAGGGCGCACGGCCTGGCGGCCCACTGAGCGGCTGCCGCGCCCTCGACATCCAACCGGCCCTGTCGAAGGGGCCGTTCAGCCCCATGGTCCCGGACCTTCGGCATCCGGCGAGACCTCTCCGGCACCACCAGAGTCAGTGGTGTCAGGAACCGACCCGACATCCTCCGATTCCCGAAGGGATCACCACCATGGCCGTGCACGAGCACCCTCACCGGCGACCGGGGTTCCACCTGCCCTCCTTGGGCGGGCACCGGACCACGTCCACTTCCGAGTCCGCCGTGTCGGCGAGCACCGACACGGCCACCCTGCGGGCCTACGCCTTCGCGTCGCTGCGCCTGCTGACCGGGTTCGCCTTCCTGTGGGCGTTCCTGGACAAGACCTTCGGCTTCGGCTACGCCACCCCGTCCGGCAAGGGCTGGATCGACGGCGGCTCGCCGACCATGGGCTTCCTGAGCGGTGTCGCAGCCGGGCCGATGGAGTCCACCTTCCACTCCTGGGCCGGGGACGCCTGGGCCGACTGGCTGTTCATGCTCGGCCTGCTCGGCGTCGGCCTCGCCCTCACCGCGGGCATCGCCCTGCGGCTGGCGGCCGTCGCCGGCACCGCGATGATGGCGCTGATGTGGATCGCCGAGTGGCCGCCCGCCAAGCACCTCTCCGACGGAACGCCCAGCATGTCGACGAACCCGTTCGTCGAATACCACGTCATCTACGCCGTCGTCCTGATCGCCCTCGTCCTGGCCTCGGCCGGCGACACCTGGGGCTTCGGGAAGCTCTGGGCCCGGCTGCCGTTCGTACGCGGCAACGGCTGGCTGCGCTGACCGCGGACGGGGCTGTACGGCACTCCGCGCGGCCCCGTCCAGCCCACTCGCGCAGGGGCCGACCGGCCCTCGTCGAGGACTTGCGGCCCCTACAGCGCGACCGCTCCCGGCCACGACGCTGAAACCGGATCCCCTTTCCAGGAGGTACACACCATGTCCCGCACCGTGACCGTAGGTCTCGACGGTTCCCCCGAGAGCCGCGCCGCCGCCGAGTGGGCGGCCCGCGAGGCGAAGCTCCTCGGACTGCACCTGAAGCTCGTCAACGTCTGGGAGCCGGGACCCGACCCGATGGCCCAGGCCCCGCTCCTCGGCGCCGAGACGCAGCGGCACTGGAGCGAGAGGATTCCCCACGAGGCAGCCGACGGCATCCGCCTGCGCCACCCCGGAGTGGACGTCACCGTGGAGCAGCTCCCCGGCCCGCCCGCAGAGGTGCTGCTGAACGCTGCGAAGGACTCCGAACTTCTGGTCCTCGGGTCCCGGGGCCTGAGCGGGATCGCCGGATTCATCGTCGGTTCCGTCGGCCTGGCCGTCGCCGCCCGCGCCGAGCTCCCCGTCGTCCTCGTACGGGCCGGGGAGCAGGCTGCCGACGAACACGCAGCGGACCCGTCAGGCATCCCTTCGTCCGCCGCCCCGTACCGGCCCGTCGTCCTCGGGCTCGACATCGAGCACCCCGACGAGGCGGTGCTCGGGTTCGCCTTCGAGGCCGCCGCCCGCCGCGGCACCGCCCTGCGGGTCCTGCACAGCTGGAGTGTGCCGCCCTACTTCGCGTACGGACTGCCCCCGGACCCCGCGTTCAACGCCGAGCTGGCCAAGCAGGACGCCGCCGAGCTGACCGCGGCGCTGCGGCCCTGGCGGGAGAAGTTCCCGGCCGTGGAAGTCGTCGAGGAGTCCCGCTCCGGGCGGGCCGCCAACCATCTGGTGGACGCCTCCGCCGACGCCTCCCTGGTCGTCGTCGGACGCAAGATCCGCCGCTCGCCGATCGGCGCCCACATCGGGCCGGTCGCGCACGCCGTGCTCCACCACGCCACCGCCCCCGTCGCCGTCGTCCCGCACGACTGAACGACCGACCACCGGAGGAGAAGACAGAGATGAAGGCAGCAGTCGTACGAGCCTTCGGCGAGCCCCTGGTCATCGAGGAGCGCCCCGACCCCCAGCCCGGCCCGGGTCAGGTCCGCATCCGGGTCGAGGCCTCCGGGCTCTGCCACACCGACATCCACGCCGCACAGGGCGACTGGCCGGTCAAACCGAACCCGCCGTTCGTCCCCGGCCACGAGGGCGTCGGACGCGTCGAGGCACTGGGCGACGGGGTCACCCACCTGAGCGTCGGGCAGCGGGTCGCCGTGCCCTGGCTCGGCAAGGCCTGCGGACGCTGCGAGCACTGCCTGTCCGGCTGGGAGACGTTGTGCGAGCAGCAGATCAACACCGGCTACGGGTGTGACGGCGGCTACGCCGAGAAGATGCTCGCCTGGGCCGACTTCGCCCAGCCGGTGCCCGACGGCATCACCGCGGCCGACGCCGCCCCGCTGACCTGCGCCGGCGTCACCACGTACAAGGCACTCAAGGTCGCCCAGGTCCGTCCCGCCCAGCTCGTGGCGATCTCCGGCGTCGGCGGGCTCGGGCATCTCGCCGTGCAGTACGCGAAGATCGCCGGCGCGACCGTCGCCGCCATCGACGTCACGGACGCCAAGCTGGAGCTCGCCCGCGAACTCGGCGCGGACATTCTGATCGACGCCCGCAAGGAGGACCCGGCCGAGGTGCTCCAGCGGCACGGCGGCGCGCACACCGCGCTGGCCTGCGCCGTCAACGAGGCCGCATTCGCGGCCGCGTACGGCGGACTGCGACGCGGCGGGAAACTCGTCATGGTCGCGCTCCCGGCGGGCGGCACCGTCCAGCTGCCGATCTTCGACACCGTCCTCAAGGGCGTCAGCGTCATCGGCTCCATCGTCGGGACCCGGCAGGATCTGGACGAGGTGTTCCGGCTGCACGCGGCCGGCCGCACCCGGGTGATCTCCGTTCCCCGGCCCCTGGCCTCGGTCAACGAGTCTTTCGAGGACGTCCTGCGCGGCCAGGTAGACGCCCGCATCGTCTTCGAGTTCCCCGCAGGAAAAGGAAGGCAAGGAAGGTGAGGACGATGGAACTCCCCCTGGTCGTGGGCGTAGACGGATCCGAACCCAGTCTGCGCGCCGTGGACTGGGCGGCGGACGAGGCCGCCCTGCGCGGAGTGCCGCTGCGGCTGGTGTACGCCTCGCTGTGGGAGCGCTACGAAGGGGCCGCGCTCGCCCAGGACCTTGGCAGGACCTCGGAACAGGTGCTTGCCGACAAGATCGTGGAGGCTGCCGCGAAACGTGCCCACCGCCGCGAGGTGGACCTGAAGATCTCCACCGATGTGCTGGCCGAAGAACCCGTGCCCGCGCTGCTGCGCGAGGCACGCAACGCCTCCGCGCTGGTCATGGGCTCACGCGGCCGCAGCGGCATCGCGGAGCTGCTGCTCGGTTCGGTCAGCCTCGCGGTCGCCGCGCGCGCCGACTGCGCGGTGATCGTGATGCGTGGCAGCCCCGAAGACCAGTCGCGGTCGTCGGGGATGCGGCGGCGCATCGTGATCGGCGTCGGTGAGCGGCCGGAGCACTCGGCGGCCGTGCGCTTCGCCTTCCAGGAGGCCGAGGAACGCCGGGTCCCCCTGGAGGCCGTACGGGCCTGGCGCTGCCCCGCACACGAGACCACCGACCACCCGCTGCTCGCCGGAGAGCCCGCCCACCTCCACGAGCAGCGGGCCACGCAGATCCTGGAGGCGGCGCTGCGCGACGCGGCGGCGGACCACCCGTCCGTCGAACTGCGCCGGCGCGTCGTCGAAGGCCCCGCCCGCACGGTGCTCCTCGACGCCTCGGCCGAGGCCGACCTGCTCGTCGTCGGAGCCCAGCGGCGGCAGGGGCACTTCGGGCTCCAGCTCGGCCGGGTCGCGCACGCGGCATTGCACCACGCCGCGTGCCCGGTCGCCGTCGTACCGCAGCGGGTCTGACCGCCGCGCGCGGCCCGCTCACGGCGCGCTCAGACGCTCACTCAGAGGAGGCTTGCCGCGTGGTCCGGGACGTAGGTCTGCAGATCACGTGGCGGGCGCTGGTAGCCGGTCGACGGCGGCCGCTCGGGGAGTTCGAGAACCGGTGGCGGCACCTCGTGGTACGGCACGGACCCCAGCAGATGGGCGATCGTGTTCAGCCGCGCCCGGCGCTTGTCGTCGCTCTCCACGACGAACCACGGCGCCTCCGAGATGTCCGTGTGCACCAGCATCTCGTCCTTGGCCCGGGAGTACGCCTCCCAGCGGGTGATCGACTCCAGGTCCATCGGTGAGAGCTTCCAGCGCCGAGTCGGATCCTCCATCCGGCGCCGGAACCGCTCCTGCTGCACGGCGTCGCTCACCGAGAACCAGTACTTGCGCAGCAGGATCCCCTCCTCCACCAGCATCCGCTCGAAGATGGGGCACTGGCGCAGGAACAGCTGGTGCTCCTCCTTCGTGCAGAAGCCCATCACCTGCTCGACACCGGCGCGGTTGTACCAACTGCGGTCGAACAGCACGATCTCCCCGGCGGCGGGCAGATGCTCGACGTACCGCTGGAAGTACCACTGGGTGCGCTCGCGCTCGGTCGGCTTGGGCAGCGCCACGATCCGCGCGACGCGCGGGTTGAGGTGTTCGGCGACCCGTTTGATGGTGCCGCCCTTGCCCGCCGCGTCCCGGCCCTCGAAGACCACGACGAGGCGGGCGCCCTCCGTCCGCACCCACTCCTGAAGCTTCACCAGCTCCGTCTGCAGGCGCAGCAGTTCCCGCTCGTACGGCTTGCGCGGCAGGGTCGCCGCCTTCTCGCCGGCCATGGCGTCTCCTCCGCTCGATGACGACAGTCTCCCTCAGGAGGGAACCACGGCCACCGGGCACTCGGTGTGATCCAGCACGGCATGGAGCGTGGCGCCGAGCGCCGTGCCGGTCCGCCCCACGACCAGCAGCGCGGCGGCGGCCGACGCCTGGACCAAGGCGGCCGACGGACTCTTGAGCAGCACATCTTCCAGGACGCTCACCTGCGGGTACTTCTCCCGCCACGGCCGCAGTGCGTCCGCCAGCAGCTGGACCTCCTGGTCCTCCCAGGCGCCCCGGTCCTCTTCGGGCACGGCGAACGGCATCCACTGCCCGGCGGGGGAGGGCAGCCGCCAGGCGTGGACGGCGTGCAGGCCGACCCCGCGTCGCCGCGCGGTGTCGAACGCGAAATCCAGGACGGCACCGCTGGGATCACGCGCGTCGACTCCGACCGTCACGGCGGCAGGCCTGCGCCAACAGGTCGTACGGGCCGGACGGCTCGGCACGAGCACCACAGGCCGGTTCCCGAGCGCGGCCACACCGTGCGCCACGGAGCCGACGGCGAGTCCCGCGAAACCCCCGGCGCCGCGCATGCCGAGGACCACGAGTTCGGCCCGCGTGCCCAGGGACAGCAGGGCCGGCACGGTCGCTCCGGAGAGACCGACGCCTTCGATCCGAAGCTCCGGGTGCTGTGCTGCCAATACCTTCACCAAGGCGTCCGCGGTGGGTTCACGGCGGTACGGCCATATCGCGAGCGCGTCCTCGTCGGGCAGCGACGAGACGTGCGCGAGCCGCAGCAGCAGTCCCCGCAACCGCGCCTCGCGCACCGCCCAGTCGACCGCGACGCGACTGCGCGCGGAGCTGTCGACCCCGACAACGATCGTTCCCACCATGGCGGTTCACCCTCCAGACATACGGCTCCGGGTGTCCACGGTCCGCCAGGAGACCGCCCGGCACACAGGGGCCGACCGGCCCCGATGCCGACCCCGGACAGCCCATGGGGCGAACCCCCGGCCCGGTGGATGCTCGAACCGTCAAGAGGCTTGGAGGAGGTCCGAGATGACGGTCGACGAGCGCGGCCCGCGCATGGTCCACGCACTGCTCGCGGACGGGACCACGGTGTGCATACGCCCCGTGCGGCCCGGCGACCACGAACCCCTGCAGGGGCTGTACGAGGAGATGTCTCCGGAGAACCTCCGACTGCGGTTCTTCTCCGCAGGCCGCCGGTCCGCCGCGATGGCGGCCGACCGCGCGTGCGCACCGCCGCGCCCCGGATACCGTGCCCTCCTCGCTGAGACCCGGCACCAGGTGATCGGCTTGGCCGAGTACGAGACCGGCGACGCCCCGGGCCGGGCCGAGATCTCGATCGCGGTGGCCGACGGACTGCACCACCGGGGCGTCGGCGCGCTTCTCGTCGAGCACCTCGTCTCGGCCGCCCGCGCCGACGGCATCACCGCCTTCACGGCCGACGCGCTCTCGGTGAACCACGAGGTACTCCGGCTCTTCGCCGACCTCGGCCTGCGCACGGCCCGCCACTTCGAGGGTCCGGAGGTGCGCTGCACCATCGAACTCGAAGAGGACGAGGCCTATCTGTCGGCGGTGGAGGCGCGCGGCCGGTCCGCCGACGTGGCCAGCCTGGAACCGCTGCTGAGGCCGGACTCGATCGTCGTGGTCGGCGCCGGACGCAGGCCGGGGTCGGTGGGCCGGGCCGTCCTCCACCAGCTGCGCACGGGCGGTTTCACGAGGCGCCTGTTCGCGGTGAACCCGAGCGTCACCTCCCTGCTCGGCGTGCGGTCGTATCCGTCGGTCGGCGCATTGCCCAAGGTCCCGGACCTCGCGGTCATCGCGGTGCCCGCGGCGGCGGTACCGGACACCGCGGAGGAGTGCGGCAAGACCGGCGTGCGGGCGCTGCTCGTCGTGTCGGCGGGGCTCGACAATGACCAGGCGAAAGCGCTGCTGGCGGCGTGCCGGACGTACGGCATGCGGCTCGTCGGGCCCAACTGCCTGGGCATCTCCAACACCGACCCGGACCTCTCCGTCGACGCGACCTTCGCCGCCGGTCATCCGCGACTGGGCACGGCGGGCGTCGCCGTGCAGTCCGGCGGTGTCGGCATCGCCCTGCTCGACGGGCTGGCCCGGCTCGGCATCGGCGTCTCGTCCTTCGCCTCGCTCGGCGACAAGTACGACGTCAGCGGCAACGACATGCTCCAGTGGTGGGAGAGCGACGGCCGCACCGACCTCGCCCTGCTGCACCTGGAGTCATTCGGTAACCCGCGGGCGTTCTCCCGTACGGCCAGGCGCGTGACCCGCCGTATGCCCGTCCTCACGGTCGACGCGGGCCGCACCGACGCTGGTCGGCGCGCCGCCGCCGCCTCGCACACCGCGGCCGCCGCGACCCGGACCATGACACGCCAGGCCCTGTTCACGCAGGCGGGCATCACCGCCACCGGATCCGTCGGTGAACTCCTCGAAACCGCCGCCCTGTTGCACTCCCAGCCGCTGCCGGCCGGAAGTCGGGTGGTCGTCGTCACGAACGCGGGTGGCGCGGGCGTCCTGGCGGCCGACGCCTGCGCGGAGGCCGGACTGTCCCTGCCCCGGCTCACCCCCGAAGTGGTCGGTGACCTCCTCGCCGTCCTGCCTGACGGCGCGTCCGTCGGCAATCCCGTCGACGTCACGGCGGCCGTGACGGAGGATCAGCTCAAGGACTGTGTGGAGCGGGTGATGCGGCACCCGGGCATCGATGCCGTCCTGGTGGCCCTCGTGCCCACGGCCGTCGCCGCAGCGACCGGCGACGATCTCGTCCGGGCCCTCACCGACGGCCCAGGACGCCGCCCGCGCACGGTTGTCGTCGTACGCCTGGAGCAGGACCTTCCCGTCAGGCTGCTGCCCGCCGCGGACGGCGGCGCGATCCCCTCGTACGCCGAACCCGGAGCGGCCGCGCGGGCGCTCGCCCACGCGGCCCGGCGCTCGGCCTGGCTGAGCCGGCCGCCCGGAACGATCCCCGATCCCGCACGGGTCGAGACATCCCGCGCGCACGCGGTCGCCGAGACCTACCTCGCCGCACACGCAGACGGCGGCTGGCTCGACCCGCGCACCTGCGCCGAACTCCTCGCCTGCTACGACATCCCGCAACTGCCGTGGGCCTGGGCCGAGACCGAGAACGACGCGGTCATCGCCGCCGAGAGGCTGCGCGGCCCCGACGGACGCGTGGTCATGAAGGCCCACTGGCCAGGACTGCTGCACAAGAGCGAACAGTACGCACTCCACCTCGACCTTGAAGGCGACTCCCAAGTGCGGGCAGCCTTCCGGGACTTGGAGACGCGCTTCGCGGGACTCATGACCGGAGTGGTCGTCCAGCCGCTCGCCTCGCGCGGCACCGAACTGTTCGCAGGCGTGGTGCAGGACGAGGTCTTCGGTCCGCTGGTGCTGTTCGGGCTCGGCGGCACGGCGACCGAGGTACTGGCCGATCACGCCGCCCGACTCGCCCCGCTGACCGACCATGACGTGCACGACCTGATCACCGCGCCGCGCTGCGCGCCGCTGCTGTTCGGCGCGCACGGCAGCGGCCCCGTCGACCTCGAAGGCCTGGGGCAGGTGCTGCTGCGGCTGTCCCGCATGGCGAGCGACCTGCCACAGCTCGCCGAGGCCGACTTCAACCCCGTCCTCGCGACGCGCGGCCGCGTCACCGTGCTCGACGCGCGGATACGCCTGTTGCCGCGCAGCGCCCAGGACCCGTATCTGCGCCGACTGCGCTGAGAGGAACAGACATGAAGCACAGCAAGATCGGCACCGTCATGACGGCCGACGTCGTCCGCGCCGAGTACGGCACCCCGGTCAAGGAGGTGGCCCGGCTGCTCGCCGAGCACCGCATCAGCGGACTGCCCGTGGTCGACGACGAGAAGGTCGTCGGGGTGATCTCCGAGACCGACCTGATGGTCCGGCAGGCACAGCCGTCCCCCGAGCCGCGGCGCCGCTCCTGGCTCGCGGCTCTGACGCCCGGAGCCCGGCGGCGGACGGTGAAGGCACACGCCCGAACCGCCGGCCGGCTGATGTCCGAGCCGCCCGTCACCGCACACGCCGAGGACACCATCGCCGAGGCCGCGCGGACCATGGCGCGGCATCGGGTGGAGCGGCTGCCGGTCGTGGACGAGGAGGACCGGCTCGTCGGCATCGTTACCCGTCGCGACCTGCTCCAGGTCTTCCTGCGGCCGGACTCCGACATCCGCCAGGAGGTGATCGACGAGGTACTCGTCCGCACCCTGTGGCTGGCGCCCCGGACCGTGACGATCACCGTGACCGAGGGCGTGGTCACGCTCGACGGCCACATGGAGCGCAAGAGCGAGACGGAGATCGCCGTATCGATGACGAAGCAGATCGACGGCGTCGTCGCGGTGGTCGGCAAGCTCACCTACCGGCTCGACGACGCACGCATCAGGCCGGACGAGCAGGCACTGCACGGCGTCACAGAGGACTGGCTGCGACGAATCTGAGAGGAGGCGGACCACCATGCTCGGCAAGGTACTGGTCGCCTACGGAACGACGAACGGATCAACCGCCCGGATCGCCGAGGCCGTCGCCGACGTCCTGAACAAGGAAGGGCTGACGGCCGAGGCGCTGCCCGCCCGGTCCGTCGGGAGCGTGGAGGCGTACGACGCGGTCGTGGTCGGTGGCGGACTCTATGCGGGACGGTGGCACCGCGGCGCGCGACGCTTCGTCCGCCGCCACGGCCGCGCGCTGGCAGGGCGTCCGCTGTGGTTCTTCAGCAGCGGTCCGCTCGACGCTTCGGCGTCGGAGCGGGACATCCCGCCGGTGCCCGGCGTCCGCCGGGCCATGACGCGGCTCCACGCCAAGGAGCACATCACCTTCGGAGGCTGCCTCGAAGAGGGAGCGAAGGGACGCATCGCCCAGATGATCGTCCGCAACGGCAAGGGCGGGGACTTCCGAGACTTCGAGCGGATCGAGGAGTGGGCTCTCAGGATCTCGGAGGAGATGCGAAATTGCTGAACCTGCGGAGGCTGTGCCCGCGGCTGCCTGCGGGCACAGCGAGCCGCCGGCCTGGTGATGGCCCTTGGCCCCTGCCCCCGCCGTGCACCTACACGGTCGGGCGCGGGATCGCGGTGATCGGCGGGGTGCCTCACGGACGTACGAGGGCGAGGCGGATGTCGACGACGCCCTCCACGGCACGTACGGCGCGGGCCAGGACGGGTACCAGAGCGGTGTCGTGAAGCGCGCCGCCCAACGTGACCACGCCGTCGGCCACGGTCACCGTCACAGCCTGGGCGGGCGGGAGTTGGGCGATCACGGTCCGCCTGACCTCGTCGGCGATCTCCTCGGCGGAGCGGAGAAACACCTTCAACAGGTCGCTGCGGCTGACCACGCCCTGGAGCAGGCCGATGGCATCGACGACAGGCAGACGCTTGACACGGCGACGTGCCATGATGCGTGCCGCCTCGGCGAGCGAGGCGTCGGCGTGCACGGTGACGGCGGGGCTGCTCATGAGCTCGCCCGCGGTCACCGCGGCCGCCTTGGCCAGGTCCGAGAGCCGGCCGTGCCGGTCCCGGGCCTGATACTGGTCCTGGTCCGCCGGAACGCGGCCGCGGAATTCCTCCTTGGGCAGCAGATCGGCCTCCGAGACCACGCCCACGACCCGGCCCTCGCCCTCCAAAACCGGCAGGGCGCTGACCTTCCACTGGTCGATCAACTCGACGATCTCCTTGAACGAGGCGTCACGGCCCACGGCGACGACGGTGTGCGTCATCACGTCGCTCACCGTGTACGGGGAATCCGACATGATCCTGCCTCCTCACACGCGGCCGTCGAGCCCCGGTCGCCGGTGCGTCCTCGGGCCCGTCCTGTCCACTCCAAGGATCGAGCGGGCGACCGTTGCTCGGCAGGGGCCGTGCGGACCTCGCGGGAGACCGGTCGGGCAGCCGCGACGGCCGACCGGCCTTCAGGGCAGCACATCGAGGGTCCGCTCGGCCTCCGCCTCGTCGACCTCGGTGATCGCGAAGCCGACGTGCACGATGACATACGTTCCGACCTCCGCCCGGGGTGTGCAGCTGAGGCAGACCTCGCGCCGCACCCCGCCGAAGTCGACGGTGGCCATACGCAGTCCCGCGTCGTCGTGGATCTCCAGAACGCGTCCGGGGATGCCCAGGCACATGCGAGCTCACCTCTCCTGCGCCAGCCGCGCGGCCGCGACCGCCGCCTGGCCGTAGCTGATGCCGCCGTCCCCCACCGGGACCTGACCGCCGACCAGCACCCGCAGCCCCTGGGCGCGGAGCCGGGGCCGTACCTCGGTCAGCAGGCGGCGGTTTACGAAGCAGCCGCCGCCCAGGCACACCGTGCGCGGCGCGCCGTCCGCCACGGCCCGCGCGAACAGTTCGGCGGTGACGAGCGCGAGCGTGGGATGGAAGGCCGAGGCCAGTCGCGGCACGGGCTCCCCGCTCGACTGCCGCACCAGCAGGTCGGTCAGGGTCGGCGCGGGGTCGTACACCCACAGGCCGTTCGCGCGCACGATCCGGTGGGCGAATGGCACGGCGTGCTCGGTTCCGGCCGCCGCTTCCAGGAGGACGGCGGCCTCGCCCTCGTACCCGACCGTGTCCACGAGGCCGAGCAGCGAGGCCACCGTGTCGAAGAGCCGGCCCGCGCTGGAGGCGCGCGGGCAGTTGACGTCGCGAGCCACCATGGCGCGCACTGCGGCCACTTCCGCCGGATCCAGGCGGTCCGTGAAGGGCCGTGTCAGCCACGGGTACGGTCGCGGTGTGCCCAGCGGCTCACTGCCCAGCAACCGGCCGAGGACCGTACGGGAGGGATGGCGTACCGCCGCGTCACCGCCGGGCAGGGGCCGGGCCCGGATCGGCCGGTCGTGGGTCAGGAAGCCGTCGGTGACGGCGGACAGGGCGCGCCGGGCCTCGGCGTCGTCGATGGAGATGGGCGCGTCGCTGACATTGCCGCTGGTGACCATGAGTGGTCGCGCCAGGTCGTCCAGCAGGAGGCGGTGCAGGCCGGTGGTGGGCAGGAACAGGCCGATGCGGGGGAGGCCCGGGTGGACCTCGTCCGCGATGGGGCTTTCGCCGCGCACCGGGCGTGCCGCGAGCAGTACCACGGGACGTGCCGGAGACGTCAGCGTGTCCCGCTCGGTGCCGCTGATACGAGCCAGGCGGGCCGCCGCCTCGATGTCGGGCACCATGACGGCGAACGGTTTCATCGGGCGGCGCTTACGGCGCCGGAGTTCCGCCACCGCCATCGGATCGCCCGCGTCGCACACCAGTTGGTAGCCGCCGAGCCCTTTCAGCGCGATGATCCCGCCGTCGGCGACGGTCTTCACCGCTGCCCGCAGCGCCTCCTCGCCCCGCAGTTCGTCCCAGGCCGGCTGCGGACCGCAGGCGGGGCAGGCGGCGGGTTCGGCGTGGAAGCGGCGGTCGCCGGGATCGGCGTACTCGGCCGCGCAGTCCGCGCACAGCGGGAAGCGGCGCATGGTCGTACGGACGCGGTCGTACGGCAGATCCTCGATGATCGTGGCGCGCGGTCCGCAGTCCGTGCAGTTGATGAAGGGGTAGCGGTGGCGCCGGTCGGCGGGATCGGACAGCTCTCGCAGACAGGCGTCGCAGATCGCCGCGTCGGGAGGGATCTCCCGCGGCGCCGCCGACGCACGGCTGGGCGCGCTGCGCCACACGCGGAAACCCCTGTGGCGTGCCGAACGCCCCTCGCTCCGGGCCAGTTCGACCCGCCGGACCCGTGCGAGGACCGAGGCCTCGGCTCGCAACCGGGACGCGAACTCCTCGATCACGCCGGACGGCCCCGTCACCTCACCCTCCACGTGCCCGTTCACGTTGGCCACCCAGCCGGACAGGCCGAGCGCCTCGGCGGTCCGGTACACGAAGGGCCGGAAGCCGACCCCTGGCACAGCAGTTGGACCGGGGGCCTATCCCCGCGGGTGCGGGGGCAGCAGTATGTGCCGGTAACCGACGTGGCCGGCAGGCAACGTTTGCCCGCGAGGAGTGGCGACCGGGGCGTGCTCTCGGCGTGCCGGGCGTCGTGACGGGGCGAACGTCGCCCGCCGGGGCACCAGCGATCTCCGGACCACCCCCGCGAGGGCGGGGAGCGGGGTGAGTGCCGGCGCCAGGTCGGGACGGGCGGCGCGGTCCAGTGATCTTTGAAAACCGGGGGACAGGTAAATGAGCGCTGAGGGCACAACCGACCCTGCCGCGGCCGGGTCGGTGATCTCCTTACCCAAGGGGGGCGGCGCGGTGGGCGGCCTGGGGGAGAAATTCTCGCCCAACCTGTTCACCGGGACCGGGAACTTCTCCGTACCGATCGCGGTGCCTGCGGGTCGGCACGGCGTGCAGCCGCAGTTGTCGCTCGCGTACAGCACGGGGAGCGGGAACGGGCCCTTCGGGCTCGGCTGGCAGCTCAGCGGGCCGGGGGTATCGCGGAAAACGTCGCGGGGGCTGCCCCGTTACGTCGATGCCGCGGGTACCGCGCGCGCTGCGGGCGCCGCCGGTGAACGTGCCGACGTGTTCGTGCTGTCGGGGGCGGAGGACCTGGTGCCCGTCGAAGGCACCTACCCGGGACGGGTGCGGTATCGCCCGAGAACCGAGGGCATGTTCGCCCGGATTGAGCACGTGAAGGACGCCACCGGCGACTTCTGGGAGGTCCGCGCCAAGGACGGCTCCCGCACCCGATACGGCACCCCACGGCCGTCCGGCGCGCCGGACGGATGGCGGGATCCGGCCGTGGCCGCCGCCCCTCTGCGGCCCGGCCATGTGTTCGGCTGGCGGATCACCGAGACCGCCGACTCCCTCGGCAACCTGGTCAGGTACTCCTACCTGCGCGACCGAGGCCAGGAGCCGGGCCACACCTGGGACCAGCCGCTGCTCGCCCGGATCTCCTACGCGGACTACGGCCACCGGGCCGACCCGGCGTTCCTGGTCACGGTGGACTTCGGCTATTCCACGCGTCCCGACCCGTTCTCCGACTATCGGGCCGGCTTCGAGATCAGGACATCGCTGCGCTGCGACACGGTCCGGGTGACCACGCACGCCGCCGACGGCTCGGCGCGGGTGGCCCGCGAGTACCGGCTCGGCTACGAGCAGGCTGCCTTCAACGGCGCGTCCCTGCTGGCCGGCGTGACCTGCGTCGGCATCGACGAGTCCGCTCCCGCCACAGGCACCGGGGCAGGTAGCGGTCCCGGCGGATCGGCATCAGGTGAAGGACCCGCCGAGCGGACGATCGTGCCGGCCGCCGTTTCCGTTGGCCGGTCGGCCGTGGAAGCAGCGGTCGGGACGGCCGTCGAGTCGCTGCCGCCGCTGACGTTCCGGTACTCGGACTTCGCCCCCGCGACACGCAGGTTCGAGCCCGTGACGGGACCCGGCCTGCCGACCGCGGCACTGAGCAGTCCGACGCACGCGCTCGTCGACCTGCGCGGGATCGGTCTGCCCGACGTGGTGGAACTCGGCGCCGTGCGACGGGTCTGGCGCAACGCCGGGAGTGGCCGGTTCGAGCTGCCGAGGACACTGGCCGAGGCACCACTGGTCTCGCTCGGCGCGCCAGGTGTCTCGTTCGTGGACGCGAACGGCGACGGGCGTCCCGACCTGATCGTCTCGCAGGCCGCCTCGTCGGCCTCGTCCACAGCGTCGGCCTCGTCGGGCGCTCGCACGGCCAGGGGCGGCGGGCCGACGGGGTACTTCCCGATGACGTTCGCGGGCGGGTGGTCGCGGCACGCGTTCCAGCCGTACCGGCAGGCGCCGAGCGTGTGCCTGGCCGATCCGAGCGTGAAGCTGGTCGATCTCGACGGTGACGGGCTGACGGACGTGCTGCGTTCGGGCAGCCGTCTCGAAGCCTGGTTCAACGACCGCAATCCGCGGCTGGCCTGGCAGCGCACCGCGGTGAGCGATGGCACGGGGCCCGGGGTCGACCTGAGCGATCCACGGGTACGGCTGGCGGACATGACCGGCGACGGCCTCCAGGACCTCGTACTGCTCCGCAACGGGAACATCTCCTACTGGCCGAACCTCGGCCACAACCGGTGGGGCGCGAAGGTCACGATGCGCGACTCGCCGCGGCTGCCCGACGGGTTCGACCCCCGCCGGATGCTGCTCGGCGATGTGGACGGTGACGGCGCCGCCGACCTGGTGTACGTCGACCGCGGCCGGGTGTCGTTGTGGGGCAACCGGTCGGGCAACGCCTGGACGGCTCGGCCGGTCACGGTCGACGGCACGCCGGGCATCGTCGACTCGGACTCGGTCCAGCTGTCCGACCTGTACGGCAGCGGAACGGCCGGGTTGCTGTTCAGCCGCGCGGCGGGCGGCCCGGGGCGGGGCAGGGCGAACCTGCGGTTCCTCGACTTCACCGGCGGCACAAAGCCGTACCTGCTGACCGGCATGGACAACAGCCTTGGGGCGCTCACTCAGGTGACGTACGCGCCCTCGACCCGGGACTACCTGCGCGACCAGGCCGATCCCGCGACCCGCTGGCGGACCACGCTGCCGTTCCCCGTGCAGGTGGTCGCGAAGGTCGAGGTCACCGACCAGATCTCGGGCGGCAGGCTGAGTACCGAGTACCGGTATCACCATGGCTACTGGGACGGCGTGGAGCGGGAGTTCCGCGGCTTCGCGATGGTCGAGCACCTCGGCACGGAGACGTTCGGCGCCGCGCCGGCCGGGCCCGGCTCGGTACCGCGCGAGCACTACTCGCCGCCTACGCTGACCAAGAGCTGGTTCCATCCCGGGCCGGTCGCCGCTGCCGAAGCCGGCGACTGGACCGAACTCGACCTGCGGCACGAGTACTGGGCCGGCGACCCGCCGATGCTGCCCCGCCCGGCCGCGCAGACGGCGTTCCTGGCCGCCCTCCCGCGCGGCGCACGCCGGGCGGCGCTGCGGACGCTGCGCGGCTCGGTGTTGCGTACGGAGTTGTACGCGCTCGACGGCACCGTCCTCAAGGCCCGCCCGTACACGGTGACCGAGACGGTCTCCGGTGTACGGGAAGAGTCCGCCGCGGCCTCTGCCGCTACCGAGGACGCCGACCGGGAGCGGATCTTCTTTCCGTTCGCCCTCGGCAGCCGGACCACACAGTGGGAACGCGGGGCCGAACCCATGACGCAGTTCGCCTTCCCCACGGGCTACGACGCGTACGGGTTCGCGACCGGGCAGCTCGCCGTCGCGGTGCCGCGCGGGCGGGACCCACTGGCCGCGGCCCCGCGGGAGGCCTCGTCCGAGCCGTACCTGGGCACGTACACGACCACCGAGTACGCCCGCCGCGACGACACCGACCACTACCTGCTCGACCGCGTCGCGCGGACGACCGCCTACGAGGTCGTCAACGACGGCCGGCTGTCCGTGGCCGACCTGCGCACCACCGTCCTCGCCGGACGACCACAGGCCGCCGGGGGCGGCGTGTCCCTGCGGGTGATCGGCCATGCCCGCACGTTCTACGACGGCGACGCCTTCGTGGGGCTTCCGCTGGGCACACTCGGCGCCCACGGCCTGGCGACCCGCGCGGAATCGCTCGCGTTCACCGACACCTTCCTCGACTCCCTCCACACCGCGGGCGACCCGCTCGCCCTCGGCCCGCGCCCCCCGTACCTCGCGCCGGGCGGGGTGACGTCCTGGCCGGCCGAGTACCCGCGGGAGTTCCGGGGCCTGCTGCCGCCGCTGGCCGGCTATGCGCACCGCACGGACGCGGACGTGCCCGGATCGCCCGGCGGGTACTACGTGACCACCGCACGGCATCGGTACGACGTCCACGTCCCGGGCCGGGTGCCGCGCGGTCTGCCGGTCGCCTCCCTCGACCCGCTGGGCGCACAGAGCGTCATCGACTACGACGTACACGACTTGCTGCCCGTTCGCGCGGTCGACCCGGTCGGTCTCGAGACCACCGCCGTGCACGACTACCGCCTGCTGCGACCCGTCGAGACGACCGACGCCAACGGCAACATCGCCGGCGTGGCCTTCTCTCCCGCCGGGTTGGTCATCGCCCACTACGTGCGGGACAAGAACGGCGCCGGGGACCTCGGCGCACCGAGCACCCGGCTGACGTACGACCTGTTAGCGTTCGCGGCTCGCGGCGAGCCCGCGTCCGTGCGAAGTGTCAAACGGGTGCACCACGACACGGACACCGACGTCCCGGCCGCCCGACGCGACGAGGTGATCGTGTCGGTCGAGTTCTCCGACGGATTCGGACGGGTACTGCAGTCCCGCTCGCAGGCCGAGGACACCCTGTTCGGCGACCCCGCGTTCGGCGGTGGGGTGATCCCGGCGGAGGACCTCGCGGCGGTCGGCGACACGACCGGGCGTACGCGCGCCGCGTCGGCCCCGGACAACGTCGTCGTCTCCGGTTGGAAGACCTACGACAACAAGGGCCAGGTGGTCCAGAAACACGAACCGTTCTTCTCCACCGGATACGACTACGCGCGGCCCTCCGAGTCCCGGCTCGGGCAGCGGACGGTGACGTTCTACGACCCCCGGGGGCAGCCCGTCAGAACGGTGAGTCCTGACGGCAGCGAGCAGCGCCTCGTTCTCGGAATCCCGGCCGACCTGGCCCAGCCCGACAGTTGCGTGCCGACGCCGTGGGAGTCCTACGCCTACGACGCGAACGACAACGCGGGCCGCACCCAGGGCGACGGCGCCGGGGGGTACCGCGCCCACTGGAACACCCCGGCCAGCAGCGAGCGCGACGCTTTGGGGCGCGTGGTACGCACCGTCGCCCGCAACGGCGCCACCGTCGCCGACTGGCTTACGACCAGGTCGACGTACGACATCCAGGGCAACCTCGTCTCCCTCACCGACCCGCTCGGGCGGGTGGCGTTCACCTACTCCTACGACCTGGCGAAGCGGCGCTGGAGGATGGACAGCATCGACGCGGGGCGGCGGGACAGTGTCCTCGACGTGCTCGGGAGCCCGGTCGAAGCGCGGGACGGCAAGGGGGCGTTGACGCTCGGTGCCTTCGACCCGCTGCACCGGCCCGTTCGGGTCTGGGCCCGGGACGACGCGACGGGAGTGGTGACACTGCGTCAGGTGGTCCGGTACGGCGACGGCGGCACACCGGACCAGCCGTCGTCCGACCGTGACACCGCCCGCGCACACAACCTGCTCGGCCGCTGGGTACGTCACCACGACGAGGCCGGGCTGGCGAGCGTCGACGCGGTCGACTTCAAAGGCAACGTGCTGGAGTCCGCCCGGCGGTTGATCGCCGACGCGCCGATTCTCGCGACGTATGCCGCCGCGCGGGACAACGGCTGGCGGGTGAAACCCTTCCAGGCGGACTGGACCCCGGCGCCGGGCCGGACCCGGGACCAGCACGACGGCACGCTGCTGGAGGCCGCCCGTTATGTGACGACGACCCGTTACGACGCGCTCAACCGTGTCACCGGCCGTCTGCTCCCCGTGGACACCACGGGCCACCGCGGGGAACTGCGCCTTGCCTACAACCGGGCAGGGGCGCTCGAGGCCCTCACCCTCGACGGCGGGACCTACGTGCAGCGGCTCGCCTACGACGCCAAGGGCCAACGGGCCCTCGTCGCGTACGGCAACGGCATCATGACCAGGTACGCGTACGACCCGCATACGTTCCGGCTGGCCAGGATGCGCAGCGAGCCCTACACACTGGCCGGTGGCCCGACCTACCGTCCGGCCGGAGCGGTGGTGCAGGACCGCGGCTACGACTACGACCTCGCGGGGAACCTCCTGGCCGTCCGCGACCGCGCACCGGGTAGCGGCATCTCCGGCAACCCCGCCGCGCTCGGCGTGACCGGCCCGGCCCTGCGCACGCTGCTCGGCAGCGGCGACGCACTCGACCGGCGGTTCGGTTACGACCCGGTCTACCGGCTGCTGTCCGCCACCGGACGCGAGCACCAGACGCCCCCGGCCGGCGCCCCGTGGCTCGACGCGCCACGGGGAACCGACGTGACGAAGACCCAGGCGTACACCGAGACGTACGGCTACGACCGGGCCGGGAACCTGTTGACGCTGGACCACGCTGCCACCGGAGGCTTCCGCCGCACCCTCACCCTCGCTGCGGGCAGCAACAGGCCGCAGCGCATGACCGTGGGGAACACGCCGTACGACTACGCCTTCGACCCCAACGGCAACATGGTGGCCGAGACCACGTCGCGGCACTTCGTCTGGAACCACGCCGACCGGTTGACGGCGTTCGCCACCCAGACCGCGGGCTCCGAACCCTCCGTGCATGCCCAGTACCTCTACGACTCGGCCGGCCGGCGGGTCAAGAAACTGGTCCGCAGGCAAGGCGGCGCCGTAGAGGTCACCCACTACCTCAACGAGACGTTCGAACACCACCGCTGGGCCACCGGCGAGAACAACCACGTCCACCTCATGGACGACCGACAGCGCATCGCCCTGGTCCGGTTCGGTCCCGCCCACCCCGGCGATCGCGGCCCCGCCACCGCCTACCACCTTCCCGACCATCTCGGCAGCAGCACCTGCGTCCTCGATGCCGCGGGCACCCTCACCAACCGCGAGGAGTACACCCCGTACGGCGAAACCAGCTTCGGCAGCCACACCCGGAAGCGTTACCGCTACACCGGCCAGGAACGCGACGAGGAGAGCGGGCTGAACTACCACTCGGCCCGGTACCTGCACCTCGCCCTCGGGCGTTGGACCTCCTGCGACCCCTGCGGTCCCGAGGCGCATCCGAACCTCTACCGCTTCGCCGCGAACGCGCCCTTGCGGTTCGTGGACCCGACCGGTGGTGGCGACAAGCAGGTCGAGGCGATCGGCGACTTCCTCCAGACGGTGGCGGACGATTTCCTGGAAACGTCGGTGCGGCACCTGCCCAACGAAGCTCCCAACGTTTTCGGGACGCGTATGCACGACATTCTGCAGGGGGTTGTGGAAAGCGCCCCTTTGAATGCCCCGGACGCGCCCGCCAAACGCATCCTCACGGAAGTGATCATTGACCAGTCCGGCCAGATCATCAAATTCGGGGGCAAGCCGGGCGGTTCCCCGAAAGGATCGGTCACGGTCGATATCGGGATTCTCAAGAAGGGCATTTCGAACACGGATGGGATCGTCGGCCGCCAGGCCAAGGACGTGCTGGCGGCCGGGATCGACTACAAGACCGGCGATGCCAGATTCGCGGCGCACCAGCGCGAGTTCTTCCGTGAGATCGACAAGCCTCTGTACAAGCTCCAAGCCGGTGGGAATCTCACGGAGGAGATGATCGGTGTCAGCCGGGTGTCCCGGACCGGCACAAGCGGGCGGCGCGGCGAGGGCGGCTTCGTGAGCCCGAAGCTCATGGCGGGTGTCGCCGCGATCGGAGCCGTGCTGATCCTGCAGACCCTGGTCTCGGGTGAGCTGCCCTCGACAAAGGACGCGGTCCAGGTCGGAATCGAGGCGAGATTCCCGATCGTCGGGATCGCCGAGGCGAAGAACCACGGCGAAACAGCGCTCCCCATCATGTGCTATTTCGCCGGTCCGTTGTGCCTCAAGGGTGCCATCGGCGCGGCGGTCGTTGTCATCGGTGTCGCCAGCGTGACGACAGCCGCGGAGAAAACAGAGGAAGCCGGAAAGAATTTCTACTCGGGAATCTCCAGTATTTACGGCGGGTACGGCGGCTTCTGACGGTGGGCCGCCGTATCCCCCTGGGGCCACTCCTTCCGGAAGAACAGCCGATATCGGGAGAGCGGAACTCATGAGTGATCCACAAGTGAACGGCTCCATCGTGTCCCAGACGATTCCGAAGGCACCCCCGGAAGTCCAGCCGTCGGTGAGCATCGCGGCGGTGACCGCCCGTGTGGTGGCCGGAGTCGCGACCACGGTCACGGTCCACGCCGACGAGGGAACACACTGGGTGTGGCTCCCCGGGGACCTCAGCTGGAACTCCGAGCCCAAGGTCACCTACACGGAGACCAGGATCAGCATCGACGGCGTCCACGTACTCACCGGCCACCGGGGCGGCGGGACCCAGTCCGTGACCTTCCCGAAGGCCGGGACGCATACGCTCGTGGCGTCCGCGGTGACCACGACCGGGACCGTCATCTCGTCGGCCCCGACGAGCGTCCGGGTCTTCGCGGCCGGGCCCCCTGTGTTCACGGTGCCGGCGCCCGCCAACGGCACCACGGTCGACCTGGACGAAGGGGGCAAGGACATCACCGTCCAGGTGAACACGACGAGCGATCAGTACTTCCCGCTCACGGTCACCATCGCGTGGGACGGCCGGGTGACGACCGGGGAGATACGGGCCGGCGCCACCCAGTACCAGACAGCGATCCACCTCGACCCGATGCCGCTGGGGGCGCGGACCATCTCGGTGACGATCACCGATCCCGACGTGGTCGGCTCGACCCAGACCCGCTCGGTGACCTGCCGCGACGTCTCACCGCCACAGGTGCAGGTCGGCTATCCGCCCCAGAACGGCAACATCATGGGCGACGACACGGGGGCGGCGACCGTGCCCATGCACGGCACGGCGACCGACCCCCAGAGCGGCATGGTCGGCGGCAGCGCGTCGGTGGCCTGGGCCCTGACGCCAGGGGGCACCAGAACGACGGCGACCCCGGTGGCCGCCGGAGACTTCAGGAGCTGGACCGCCGCTGTGCCGCTGCTGCCGGCCGGCTTCGGCGCCCACACGATCCACGTGTGGGCGACCGACTCGACGGGCACCGCGATGACGGCCCCGCAAACCGTCCCGGTCACGGTGATCAGCTCGTACACCCCCAAGACGCTGGACGAGCGCCTCAACGAACGCGCGTACCTCGCCACGCTGCTGTCGTTCGCCCAGGAGCAGGTGAAGCTGCCGGGGACACCGTCGCCGCCCTTGGACACCCGCACACTGGTCGGCGCTCTCGGCCAGCCGGTCGACCGGCTGAGCCAGCCGTTGTCGGCGGCCGTCGACCAGGGAAACCGCGAAATCAACCAGCTTCGCGTGCCCGTCGAGGTGCTCCGGGCCCACATCGCCGCCACCGGCACCTCCACCGCCCCGGGCGCGAACGGGGAACGGGCCTATCGCAGCGCGGCGTACACGGCGCTGCTCGCCGCCGTCGGGACCTCGTACGCCGAACTGCGGATGGCCCGGGGAGCCGATTCCGCCGTCCGTCAGGCACTCGCCGCCCGGCTGGGCATCAGGCTGTCGGTGACCTCACCCGATGAGCTCGACCTGTTGCTGCTGGACGCCACCGGGCCGGCCGAGTCGGTGCTGGAGGCCGTCTTCGGCCTGCCGTCGACCATCGCGGCCGATCCCCTGCGGGTGCCGTCGACACCCCGGCTGCTCACCTGGCAACGATCCGCCCTCGCGCTGACGTGGGCCGAACAGGACCAGCACCCGACCGTGCCGCCGGCGTACCGGGTACTCGCCGACCCCGACGTGATCGGCGCCGCCGACGTCGTTCCCGGCCCGAACGGCAACCGCGTTCGCGCGCTGCTGACCGCCCGGTCCCAGCTGCTCACCGCCTTCGCCGCAGCGGTCAACACCGCGAGGACAAAGGCCGCCGACGCGACGGCCGGGCTGGCGGCCATGCAGAACCTGGTGCTGCCCGGCGTCGACCTCGCCGCCCTGGAGACCAGGGACGGACAGGGCGGCGACATCAGCGCCGACCTCACGTCGGCGGGGCTCACCCGCGGCGGGTTCCTCCTCCTCAGGAAGCTGAGCAGGCTCGCGGCCACCGGGACCGTCACGGTGGCCGAGTGGGGCGACGCCCTGGCGGTGCTCATCCGTGCGCGCAAGGAGAGGCTGTACCCGGCATGGCGGGCGCAGGAGTCCAACTTCGTGCTCTCCCCCGACTTCTTCGTCCTCGCCGGCACCGGCCCCACGGTCAGCTCCTATCGCGTCGACAGCCGTGCCCGCGCGGACTGGCAGTCCACGCTGCGCAACCGGATCGCCCAGCGCCAGGACCTGACCGACGCCAACGCGCAGGCCGTCGCGTCGACCGAGCAGGCCGCCCTGCCCGTCCTGCGCGACGCCCTCCTGGCCGACCTCGCCCCGACCACCACGGGCAACATCGGCGAGGAGATGTCGGCCAGATTCCTCATCGACGTCCTCGCCGGGGGCACGCTGCGTACCACCCGTGTCCGGCAGGCCATCGAGAGCGTCCAGTCGCTGCTGTCGGCCAGGAGGTCGGGCGAACTGCCGGCGGATCACCCCGCGGCGGCCTGGATGCTCAACGGCCCCGCGTTCACCAGGGCCTGGACCTGGATGGGCGAGCTGGGAAGCTGGCAGGCAGCCACCCTGGCGTTCCTGTTCCCCGAGCGCCATCTCGACCCGGCCCTGATCGTCCCGGGCAGCGGGCCGCTGCGCGATCTCTTCGAGACCGTTCGCGGTGCGGGCCGCTTCGACGCCGCGGCGGCCGCGAAGGCGGCGACCGGCTACCTGCACGTGCTGGGAAAGACCTTCGGCTACTTCGACCCGAACCTCAGCACCCTGCCGCCCCTGGAGGAAGCGGCCAACAAGGAGATCTTCTGGACCGTTCCCCTCCTGCTGGCGCAGCGGCTGCAGGCGGCCGGCGACTACCAGGCCTCGCTCGACTGGTACCGGCTCGTGTACGCGTACGACAGCTACGACGTCTCGAAGCCGGTCTCCATCTTCAGCGGGATCAACACCGAGAAGGTGTTCCGCCCCGACCTCAGCTTCCCGCCCGGATGGACGACCGCGCTGGATCCCTTCGCACTCGTGGCCAAGCGCCCCGCCCCCTACACCCGGTACACCCTGCTGTCCGTCATCAGGTGCCATCTCGACTACGCCGACGCCCAGTTCACCCGGGAGACCGACGAGTCGGTCGCCCACGCCCGCACCCTCTACGTCACCGCGCGGCGACTGCTCAAGAAGGCCGCGCTGCAACCGCAGGAGCCGTTGACCTCCGGCGAGCCCGCCCTGGCGATCCCGGACCTGGACGTGCTGCGCACCCGGGCGGAGGTGCAGCTCGCCAAGATCAGGCAGGGGCGGAACATCGCGGGCATGCCCCGCACCCAGGGGATCGCGGCCGCGACGGTCGTCCAGCCCACCCCCTACCGGTTCAGGATCCTGCTCGAACGGGCCGGGCAACTCGCCGCCCAGGCCGCCCAGATGGAGGCCGGATTCCTCGCCGCCCTGGAGAAGTACGACGACAGGAGCCTGCGCCTCTACGACGCGGTCAAGGGCATCGACCTCACCACCGCGCAGGTCGGCGTGGCGACGAGCCGGTTGCGGCAGGCCAACGACGCGGTCACCGCCGCCACCGCGCAGCAGGCCAAGGCGGACACGATGGTCACGTCCTACGCCGCCGCCATCGACGCACCCCCCAGCCGGTACGAGGAGAACCTGCTCGACAACTATTCCGATCTGCGTGACATCAGGGACCACATGGCGGCGGCCGAAACCGCGATCGGAGTGGCCCAGGCGGCCTCCACCGGGGCCAGCCTCTGGGGGATCATCGAGAGCGGGGGCGCCAAGGCGGCCCTCGCCATCGGTATCCAGGCGGCGACGCTCGTCAAGGGCGCCTTCTCGCTGCAGCAGAACTCCCTCGAAGCCCAGATGCAGGCCAACCAGCTGCGGGCCGGCATCGAGCAGCGCAAGGCCGAATGGCGCATGCAGGAGGTCGCCGCGCAGCAGGAGTCACTGGTCGCCGCCGCCCAGGTCATCACGGCCAACGACCAGTTCACGATCGCCACCCGGGAACAGGCCGTCGCCACGCTGCAGCACGGCCAGGCCGTGGCCACGCTGAAGTTCCTCAACGATCAGTTCACCAACGCCGACCTGTACCTGTGGATGAGCAACACCCTGGGCGGCGTGTACCGGTACTTCCTTCAGCAGGCCACCGCCACCGCCCGGCTGGCCCAGGCCCAACTGGCCTTCGAACGGGCGGAACCGGCACAGACCGTGATCCGCCACGACTACTGGCAGTCACCCGCGGAGCTGACGGCGAACACCGTCCAGGCCAACCGCCAGGGCCTGACCGGCGCGGAACAGCTCACCGCCGACCTGGCCCGCCTCGACGACTACTCCTTCAACTCGGCACGGCGGCGTCTGAACCTGTCCCAGACGTTCTCGCTGGCCCGGCTGATGCCGGTGGAGTTCCTGGAGTTCCGCCGCACCGGAACGCTCGCCTTCGCCACGCCGATGTCCCTGTTCGACGCCGACTTCCCCGGCCACTACCTGCGGCTGATCCGCCAGGTGCGTACCAGTCTCGTCGCACTCGTGCCGCCCGACCGGGGCATCCGCGCCACCCTGTACTCCAACGGCATCTCCCGGGTGACCACCGGAGGGGACGGCACCTTCCAGGACGTGACGGTGCGCTCCGATCCGGGAGTTGTCGCCCTGACGTCACCGGTCGGCGCCGGTGGGGTGTTCGAGTTCGATGTCCAGTCGGACCTGCTGCTGCCCTTCGAGTCCAGCGGCGTGGACACCACCTGGGAGTTCCAACTCCCACCCGCGGCCAACCCGTTCGACTTCTCCAGCATCGCCGACGTACTGCTCACCATCGACTACACCGCCGCATACGACGACACCTACCGCAGCCAGGTGGTCACCCGACTCAACGCCAACCGAGACCGCGGCGCGGACTGCGTGTTCAGCCTGGCGCGCGACTTCCCCGACCAGTGGTACGACCTGAACAACCCCGCCGATCCCAGGGCCCGTTCGGTCACCGTCCCGTTGCGTGACGTCGACTTCCCGCTCAAGGTCGAGGCCATGTCCACCGACGCCGTCGCCGTCCGGCTCTCCAGTGGCGCACCGGTGACCGACACGACGGTCACCCTCACCCGCGGCACGGCCGCGGGCGCGGCCACCGCCACCAACGGCATCGCCGGCACCAGGCGTGGCAACGCCGCCGCCTGGGTCCCGCTGTGCGGCCCCAGCCCCGTCGGCGACTGGCAGATCACCTTCGGCAGCGACGCCGCTGCCCTGTTCGCCTCCGGTGAACTCGACGACATCGTCCTCGTAGTCAGCTGGACCGGACAGTCCCCGCTCTGGGCACGGTGACCCCGGCGGGGCCACATGCAGAAGGTCGCAAGGCTGACCAGCGGTTTCTTGTTGGGCGGCTGGTGGTGGAGGGTCGGTTCCGTCCTGCGGCGTGGGATGGGTCGGTGTGATGGGCGACTCAGACGTGGGCTCTGTCCCGAGGGAAGGGCCGCGCCGGAGGGCGAGGGGCGAATCGTCTGATCGTGATGCCTGGCTGCGGTGTGGCTGTGCGTTGGTGGTCGCGGCGGTGGCGGCGTATGCGTCGTACGTTCATCAGCGGGATTTCGCTCTGCAGGGTGGCGCGGATGAGGTGAGTGCGTCGTTGTGGCCGCTTTCGGTGGACGGTTTGCTGCTGCTGGCGACGGTTGGCCTGCTGAAGCCGTCGGGGAGTGGTGGGCGTCGGGCGCGGTCCGTGGTGTGGCTGGCTTTTGTGCTGGGGATCGTGGTGTCTTTGGCGGCGAATATTGCGGCTGCGCCGTCGCTGGCCTGGAAGCCGGTGCTGGTGGCCGGGTGGCCGCCGGTCGCGCTGCTGCTGTCGGTGGAGCTGTTGGCGCACCGGCCGACGGGCCGGGCGAAGGCGGAACTCGGCGATGGGGAGGATCGCGACGGCGATGTCGGCCGTGATCGGGCCCAGGTTGATCCGTTGCTGGAGCGTGCCCGGCGGTTGGATGCCCGGCATTGGGAACTGCATCAGCGCCGCCCGGTCTCGGCCGAGTCGTTGCGTAAGGAACTGCGGATCGGTGCTGACCGGTCGAGGCAGTTGGTGGCCTTGGTGCGGGCGAGCCGTAACGGCAGCCTTCGAGGTTGAGTGCCCGGCGTACAGCCCGACTCGTCTGTCATTAGGGCTCTGACCTGGTCTTATGGCCTGGTCGGGGCCTTTTGTCGTGTCTGGGCGCATCCCGCTTCTACCTGCGAGTTCCCGGGAGTTCCCGCGCAAGTGTGCACGCGTTGTGCACTGGGGCACGGTGCCGGGCGGTGGGTTCGATGAGCGATGTCACCGAGTCGCCGGAGGGGACTGGCGGGGGCCGGGGAGTCGACCTCGACGCGTGGGTTCGATCTCTGTGTGCTCTGGTGGTGGCCGGGGTCGCCGCGTATGCCTCGTATGTTCACCAGCGGGAGTTCGCACTGCAGGGTGGAGCCGATGAGGTGAGTGCTTCGTTGTGGCCGCTGTCCGTGGACGGCCTCTTGCTGCTGGCCACGGTTGGTCTGCTGAAGCCGTCGGGGGCCGGCACACGCCGGGCGCGCGGTGCCGTGTGGTCCGCGTTTCTGCTGGGGATCGCGGTCTCGCTGGCTGCCAACATCGCGGCAGCCCCCGCCCTGGAGTGGAAGCCGGTGCTCGTCGCGGGGTGGCCTCCGGTCGCGTTGCTGCTGTCGGTGGAGCTTCTGGTGCACCGGCCGGTTGACCGGCTGGATGACACGGTGGCCCAGGAGGGAGACAGCAGCAGACGTGCGAAGGGCAAGCGACGGCAGCGGAGGGAGGATCCGTTGCTGGGGCGGGCTCGGATGCTTGATGCCCGGCATCGGGAGTTGCACCACCGTCCCGCGTCGGCAGAGACCCTGCGGAAAGAGCTGCGCGTCGGCGCGAGACGATCGAGGCAGTTGACCGCCCTCGTACGGGGGAGCCGGAGTGGCAGCGACGGTGCCGAGGTGCTCCGCGATCGGGTGGACGGACAGAAGAGACGACATTCGGATTGAGCCCTGGCGATCGCGGCGACTTGTGAGGCGAGGCTGCCTGCGTTTCCCGGCGTCGTTGTCGCCTGGCGGGCACAACCTTGCGGCGGCGACGTATGACTTGCCGCAGCGGCTTGGTGGCCAGAGCCGCCGGCAAAGGCCGGTCGTGCCACGCCCACTGTGAACTGCGGAGTGCGTTCGTCGTGACGACGTCGGCACATCTCCCGAGAACGCGCGGTGGGCTGACGCGGTGAGCGCACCGCTCTGTTCGATCCGCACTGCGCAGGTTCGAGCCCTCGGCGGGGCGCCGACAGCATCTGTACGGGCCCGTAGCCGCCGTGAGCTGGCTCTTTCCGGCACGGTCGCGGTGCCGCGGGTACGGCCGCGCCGTCGTAGGGGTGGTTCCCGGTGAGCGCTCCGAACGAAACGCCGCGCGGTGTGTCTGCGGGTGTCCGTGACGCTCCTTCGGGCGGCGCGGGTAGGGGTGTTGGCGTTGAGGTGTGGGTGCGGCGTGGCTGCGCGTTGGTGGTGGCGTCGGTGGCCGCGTATGCCTCGTACGTGCATCAGCGGGAGTTCGCCCTGCAGGGCGGGGCGGATGCGGTGAGCGCCACGCTGTGGCCGTTGTCGGTGGACGGTCTCTTGCTGTTGGCGACGGTGGGGTTGCTGAACTCGTCCCGGAATGTGGGGCGTCGGGCGCGGACTGTGGTGTGGCTGGCCTTTCTCCTCGGGATCGCTGTGTCGCTGGCGGCGAATGTGGCGGCCGCTCCTGCGCTGACGTGGCGGCCGGTGTTGGTGGCGGGTTGGCCTCCGGTCGCCTTGTTGTTGTCGGTGGAGTTGCTGGTGCACCGTCCCGCCGATCGTGACCACGGCGAGAGTCCGGAAGGTCCGTCGGAGCTGTGCGACGAGGCTCGGCGAGAGGGTGCCTCACGGTGGGACCGAGAGATGAGGGGAGTGGATGGTCGTGGGGGAGACCTGGCGGAGCAAGACGAGACCGAGGCTGTGCGACGAGAGACGGGTCGCAGCAGCCGAGAGCCGAGAGGCGGGGATGCGCCAGGGCAAGCAGAGGCTCGGTCCGTGAGTGATGGTCCGTCGCGGTCTGCGGCTGGGGTGACGGCGGAGGAGGTGATGTGGGAGCACTTCCGGAAGGAGCTGGCTGCCGGTCGTGCGGCCAGTGGCGCGGAGCTGGATCGGGTGGCGGGTACGAACAACTACGGGCGGGCCGTGCTGGCGCGTTGGCGTCGGACCGGCCGGATTTCGGACACGGTGGATGGGGCGCGCGTGAGCAGAGGGCGCAGTCACTCATGAGCACGGAGCTGCATCCGTGAGGGCGGCCGCGGTACGCACAGATGGCGGGAGATTAAGGCGGGGTATATCGCCTGCATCGTCGTACCTCGGGCATGCGTGTGTGATCGGTCAGCCATGCGGCCGCGGCCGCCTTCCGTGGTGGCTACGCCAGCTTCCGTACAGGGGGTTCTCGACTGGAGTGGGGTCGGGGATGCTTCCGCGATGCCAGGGCGGTCACCAGCCGCGCGGGCCGTCGTGGGCCAGCTGCGGAGGGGGTTTCAGTCGAGGGCGCAGGGTGTGTAGCGGGGGTCCGCCCACACATCGCCGGGGCCGGGATTGTCCGGCGCCGTGCTGCCACCGAGGGCACGTAGGACGCCCCAGGCCGCATTGAGTCCGGAGCCGAGGGCGTGTTCGACCCAGGCGCCTGACCAGCAGATGGCGTCGCCGGCCAGGAACAGGTTGTTCATGGGTTCCCCCGGCACGGCCGGCTCGCCCAGGTAGTCCTTCATGAAGTGGCTGAAGCGGTCCCGCTGAGGCCCGTACTCGCCGGGCGTGTTGAAGTTGCACAGTCCGCGAAAGTTGAGCTCGAGTTCCCATGACGCGGTGACGGTGTTGTCCACACGGATCTGGCGGCGCAGTTCGTCGGCGACCTCGGGATGGATGCGGCTGAGCTCGCTGACGCCCAGCGCGACCCGTTCGGCGAGCGATGAGCTGCTCAGGTTGAGAGCGTGCTCGCCCCAGGTGTAACTGAGCACTAGGGCGGCACGGTGTCCGGCCGTGTCGCTGCCCGGGTGGTATTGGGCGTAGTCCAGTGCGTAGGTGTCGCGGATGAGGGAGTCGCTGAGGGTGACGCCGTCCAGGCTGGTGCCGCGCCAGAACGGCTCATCCACCAGGCTGACTGTCTTGGCGGAGGCCCAGGAGGTGGTCCTGCGCAGGGCGCGGCGCAGGCGGGGGCCGAACAGTGCGGTGTGCCCGCCCAGTTCGATGCCGGCCTCCACCGCGTGCGGTTGCGGGGTGAGCACCACCGCCGGGTAGGTCACCGCCTCCTGCCCGTCGTCCACGGTCACCGAACGGGTCGACGCATGGGCCGCCAGCCGGGTGACCGGGCCGCGCAGTCGCTGATCGTTCAGCGAGGCCAGGCTGACCTCGCTGCCGTCGGCCCGTCGTACCGGTGTGGTCCAGAACCGGCGTGGCAGCTCGCTCGCGCCTTCCACGATCAGCTGCTGGTCCTGCT
This sequence comes from Streptomyces sp. NPDC050704, assembly GCF_040654355.1. Classification (NCBI taxonomy): domain Bacteria; kingdom Bacillati; phylum Actinomycetota; class Actinomycetes; order Kitasatosporales; family Streptomycetaceae; genus Streptomyces; species Streptomyces sp. NPDC050704. The sequence continues at coordinate 109,212 of NZ_JBFAHW010000018.1, forward strand.
CCATGCCGCTGATCATGATCCGGAGGATTTCCGGGGCAGCCATGGCGTAGAACGCGTCCCAGCCGCCGGTGCCAAACCCCATGACACCGAAGAGATCCACCTGTTGCGGTGTCATCGTGCCGGTCTGCGGGTCGGTGAGCAGGCGGCGGAAGCTCCACCCCTCGCACAGGTCCAGCACACGGTTCCAGTGCTCCTTGGCGCCGACGAGATCACCATCGGCCAGCTGCTCGCGGACGGCGTGGACCCCGACGTTGTGCAGAAGTTTCTCCCACGCCTGCTGTACGTCCCCGAACTCCGGCTTCTGCTCGAACAGTTCCGCCTGCGTACCGGCCTGGTACTGCCGCCCGTCGAGGTCGAGGACCGTGCGCGGGGCGCCCGTGGTGAACGGATCAGGAAACGGACGGTAGGTCAGCCCGAAGGACCGTACGTAATGGCGCATCAGGCGTCCCCCGCTGGAAAACCGCATCGCACCCAGCTCCGCGACCGCGGGCCCGCCACCCCATGACACCGACCGCAGCCGGCCACCCAGCCGGTACCCGCCAGGCCCGGCAGGATCACGCTCGGCCTCATAGATCACAGGGACGACGCCGATGCGCATCAACTCGTACGCGGCGCACAGACCGGCGGCGCCCGCACCGATCACAGCGACCCGTACCCTGCCCACGAGGTCCTCGGGCAGCCGCCCGACGGCCCGCCCCCGCGACACGTAGGCGGCATAGTCGAATGGAAAATCCGGAATCAACGACATCCGTCCAGCTTGTGATCGGGGCCCGGCAGAAGCGAGGCGTAGGCCATCCACATCACCCAGACGAGCGCCTTGTCACTCGATGACCTCTGCGCTCCACCCACTGCGCCTTCCTCCCGGCGTGCGGGAGATCGGCGCCGCCGTCGGTCTGCTCAGCCCTTCCTCCGGGCTGTACCAACTGCTCCGCCTCGATCAGACCGGGGCCGTCGTGCGCGCCGGAGGCACCTGGGGGGCGGGCTACCGGCTCGGCTGATGACCGAGATCCGCCGCATCGACGTGCTCCGGTTCATCGAGCGGGTCCTGGACCGGACTCGGCGCTCGGTGGGAGGTCGCTGTGCCGGACGGTCGCCGCTGGTCACCATCCGGCGGCGAGCCAGTGCCCAAGCGCAGCATCATCAAGGGCCGGTACGTGAGCGTGCACGTACGGCCCGCGGGTCAGGGCGCCCACGCCGAGCACGGTCATCCCGGCGGCATGGGCCGCACGGGCGCCGACCGGGGAGTCCTCGACAGCCAGGGACCTACCGGGCTCGACACCGAGTGCCGCGCAAGCGGCGAGGTAGCAGGCGGGGTGCGGCTTGGGCGAGACGACGTCGTCGCCCGAGACGGTGATGGGCAGCCATCGGGACAGACCACCGTGCACCAGCGACGTGTCGAGGAGCTCGCGCGGTCCGTTGCTGGCCACCGCGACCGGCACCCTGGCGGCGAGCCGTGCGACCAAGTCCGCCGCACCGGGCATTGGTTGCGCCCTGTCGGAGACTGCGGCCAGGAGCTCCTGCGCGAGTTCCTCAGCCAACCGCGACGCGCTGCCCCCGAACAGTCCGGCCATCACCTCCCCGCCCTGGGCCACGGAGAGACCGACGAGGGCCTCGCGGGCCGCGTCGTCATAGACATGCCCCCGGCGGGCGAAGACAGCCCGGCGCGCGGCGTCGGCACACGGTTCGGTGTCCATGAGCGTGCCGTCGCAGTCGAACACCACGGCGGCGGGAGGGGTGACTTTCTCCAGCGCCGTCAGGTCGGCCGTGCGTGCCCTCGTACCGTGGCCGCTCATGACTTCACATACAGCTCGACCGGGTTGAAACCGGCCGGTTCCGAGACGCGTGGCGGTACCTGACTGAATCCGGCCGCGCGCATCGTGGCCCGGACGGCTTCGCCGTCGATGTACTTGTCATGGACTTCCAGGACGATCCGCTCGACCTGCTCCATCCACGGCTGGACCTCGCTGAACACCTCGGCCTCGCTGCCCTCGACGTCGACCTTGAGCAGGTCGACGTGGTCGATGCCGTGCTTGGCGAGCACCTCGCCAACAGTGATCGCGGGCACCCGCACGCCCGGCCGGGCCAACACATTCTCCAGCCGGTAGGGGCGGGTACGGCGCAGGTCGGCCACCGCGGGCACGGCGGTGCAGGTGTCCCAGAACGCGCTGACGGTGAACTCCGCCGTCCCGGACTCCCCGGCCACGGCCGCCGGCTCGATCTTCCAGTCGAGGCCGGACAGGGTGGCGTTGTGCCGCAGGACGGCCAGGTTCTGCGGGATCGGCTCCACGCTCAGCAGGGTGCGGGGCCGGTAGCGGGCGGTGAAGTAGGACGCGGCGAGGCCGGTGTTGCCGCCGAGGTCGACGATCGTGTCGAGGGTGTCGATGTCTTCGTCGAGCCGGTAGTGGACGCCGAGTTCGTAGAAACGCTTCAGGAAGACCTGCCACAGGATGAGCAGATCGCTCTGGTTCCTGCGGATGCGAACGCGGGCCGCCTGTCGCGGGGTGAGGAAGCTCAGCGAGAGCGGGGTGTCGTCGGCGAGCGGGCGGCCCGCCGCTCCGAGGAAGCGGCGGCCCATCCAGTAGGGCGCGGTCATCCTGCTCGTCCCCTGCGCGGTGCGCAGCGCGAGGGCCATGTCCCGTCCGCAGCCGGCCGCCTCCCGCACCAGGACGCGGCCCATGCCGACTCCCATCGCCCGGTCTGCGTCCGAGCGCAGGTATGCCAGTCCCATGTCTGTGCTTTCTGGTTGATACGAACAGATAGGTCGTGCCGGGCCGCGGCAGCCGAAGCAGCGTGAAGCCCGTCGTTCCCGCTCTGTCAGCCGCTCCAGGCGGTGGCTCAGGGGGTGAGCGCGGAGGCTTGAAGGGAACTCGGCTGGGGAGGCGGTTCCGGGCAGGGTGGGGACTGCGAGGGTGACCAGACCAGCAGCGCGGGCGGACGCGAGGGACCAGTCGGACAGCACACCTAGAGCAATGCAGCGAGTACGGCGTTGGCCGTGGATTCGTTCTGCGCGAGTGGCACGTCATGCACCAGCGCCAGGCGGACCAGCGCGGCCACGTCCGCCTCGTGCGCGGGGTGGACGGCTGGGTCGCGGAAGAAGACGCAGAAATCGACTTCGCCGGTGGCAACCAGGTGGGCCGCGTGCAGATCGCCGCCGAGCGGTCCGGAGGCCAGCGCACGAGCGGTGAGCCCGCACTCGGTCAACACCTGGGCGGTCCCGCCGGTCGCGACCAGGTCGTGGCCGGCCAACTTCGCCTCGTGCTTGGAAGCCCAAGCACGCAACGCTTCCTTCTTGCCGTCCTGCGCCACCAGTGCTACACGCATGCCGATGCCTCATCACTGTTCGGAAGGACCAGGCGCTGTGCCCAGTCGGTCAGCACCGGGTCGTCCAATGAGGCAACCCAATGGTCGACGAGGGCGAGCTGCTCCGCAGACGGCTCGGGGCCGACGCCCAGTACCCGCATGCCGGCGGCCACCGCGGAACGGATCCCGCTGGTGGAGTCCTCCACAGCGAGGATGTCGGCCGGTTCGACCGCGCAGGCCTCGGCTGCGGCCAGATACGCGTCGGGGGCCGGCTTGGGAGCGAAGCCCATGGTCGGGGAGGTCACGCACACCAGATACGGGAGGATCCCCGCCCTGGCCAGCACAGCTTCCACGGCATCTTGCGGAGAGCTGGTGGCGCAGGCCACCGGCATCACCGCGCTGGTCCGCTTCACCAGATCCAGCGCGCCGGGCAACGCGTGCGACGGCTGGGTCCGGTACAGCTCCCGCTGCTTGGCAAGGGCTTGCGCGCTGCACTCCTCGGCGCTCGCCGATGTGCCGAGCGACCGTGCCAGAGTGGCTCCGGCCGCGCTGTAGTGCAGTCCTTTCAGCGAGGCGAGCACGTCGGCGTCCGGCTCGACGCCGTGGTCACGCAGAACAAGCACTTTGCTCAGCAGGCAGTACTCCTCCGTGCTCATCAAGACGCCGTCGCAGTCGAAGACGACCGCTCGCGGGATCCAGGACAGGACCCTGTTCTCTGTCACGCCGGCCATGCTCCTTAAAGTGGAAAGTCGGCAAGAGGTGGCCGGCCACCGCGGTGACGGGCAGACTTGATCCACAACGGCCCATTAGGCAGGTGGGTGTTGGATCCCCTGCGAAATTCGCCGGTTCGGCGCAATGGCACCGCGTCGAAAGACGCTGGTGCTGGGCAGGCCACATGCCCCGTGACGACGAGTGCATCGATAGTCCGGCACTGGCTCCAGCGTCGCGCCCTGGAGGCATGGCGATGCCTCGGTCGTCCTCCAGCAGGCGGTTGTCGTTGTACCAGGGCCTGCGGTAGTCCCGGCCCTTCGCGACGTTCCGGTCTGCGTCGATCGTGTGCCAGGAGAAGTCCGGGTTCTGGAACGTGCCTTCGTGGGTGGTCGCGAAGGGATACTCGTCAACCCGGCGTCCAGCGCGTCGTCCTCGACCTTGCCTACACCACACCCGGCCTGCGCACTGCCACGACTGCCTCGGTGGCTCTGCTCTACGAATGACAGACCGCGGCGGGGAGACGGGGAGGTGGCTCGGATGTGCTTTCGTGCAGTTCAGGACCCGGTAGGCGTGCCTGTCTTCACCACCGACCACCCGGCGCATGGGCCTGCTCCTGCCGCGAGAAGCCACGCCGGAGAGGCGCGGCCGATCGCTCGCCGCCGCGCCCGGCCAGGCCTCACTCCGTGCGCGTCTCCCAGAGCGGTTGCGCCCATGGAAATGGAAGGGGTGTACGGAGTCGCCCTGATCCAGGGCCAGGAAGTCGCTCCGGCTTCCGGCTGATGCCCGCGGCGGAGAACGGCCACCGGCTGATCTTCCGAGACGACCAGGTCATCGAAGGAGATCAGCACGATGACCGCACCCGCCGACCGCCGGTTCTTACGCCGACTGGTTGACGACCACGGCGAAACCCTCCAGGGTGCCGCTTTCGGACGAGCCCTGTCCGGCGCTGTCACCGGGTGCGTACAGCGCGACCGGCTCTTGCAGCGTGTACGTCTGGTTCACGGGCGGGAAAGTGCTGATGTTCCCTTGAAACATGACCTTGAGCGACCGCGGCACGACGACCTCGCCTCCTTCGACGTGGACCTCGTCCTCCAGTCCCTGGGCCGCCGCGACCGTGGTGAGGATTTCGGCGACCTCCTCGGCGCTCTGTTCCTCGGCGGGGACGATGTGAATCATGTCGTCGCTCAAGGTGTCCTCCAACTGTCCGGGGCCGCCCGTGCGGCGGCCCACCTCAACCTCAAAGATCAGGCCGAACCCGGCCCCGGGCGAGTGGGGAACAGCCGCATTCACCTGATCGAGAACCCATGAGGACGTGCGGCGCGATCAAGGGATTCCGCACAGCGGCTATGACCCGTGCCATGTCCTGTGTTACGTCCCGATGGTCACGACGTCCGCCGGCGCGGGGGCCTGTGGCATGGCCACGATCTCGGCGAGGGCGGGACGGCGGACTCGTTCGAGGGCGGTGAGGCGGTGGCCGCGGCGGCCGCGTTTGAGTTCGTCCATGAACGACTCCCGGATCCCGGTGCTGCCGATCCTGCTGCTCATGACGGGGGTGTCGGGCATGCCCTCCTCGTCACGGGAGCGCCGCAGGTCGAAGACGAACCTTCGGCCGAAGTTCAGGTGGGCGGAGGCCAGCCTGGTGGACTCTGCCAGCAGCAGGTAGCAGGCGGCCAGTTCGGGATGTTTGGCCGCGATGCGCAACAGTTCCTCTGCGGACGCCCGGGCGAGGTCGGCCGGGGTGATGCCGACGCGTTCCAGGAGCTGGTCGGGGATGGGGGTGCGGCCCATGAGACGGGTCAGCAGTTCCTGGCCGTCGGTGACGAGGGCGGGGTAGAGGCGGCGTACGTAGGAGGGGTAGTCGGGGACGTCGATGCCCAGCAGGAAGTCGCGGGCGATGAACTCGACGTCGGCGGCTCCGCTGGGCGGGAAGTCACCCGGTTCCCAGTGGTTGGTGTACTGACGCCAGGTGTCGGTGAAGAACTCCGGAGTCACCCGGCGATCGATGGGAAGCCGGGTGAAGTCGGCGAACAGCCGGTGCACCACGTTGAGCAGTCCGGCCGCGGCCGTCATCCGCTCCACAGCCTCCTCGGTGGCCAACTCCTGGACGGTGAGCGGTTCGAGGAGTTCGTTGGCGGCCCGCTCGACGGCCTCGGCCTTCTTGACGAACAGCAGCAGCTCGACCTCCCGCAGGTCGCCTGTGTGGGTGCGGACTCTTCCGTCGCCGAAGGCCCCGCGAGCCGTCCACGTCCGGCCGGCCCAGCGCACGTGGACGGCCGGCGGGTTCCAGTGGAAGTACGACACATAGGTGTCCCGGTCCGGATGCCCGGCCCCGGTCCGCTCGGCCACCCGGCCGAGATAGCCGCGGAACGAATCGTCCCGGATCCCGAGCTGCGCGAACAGGGCACGGGTGTCGGTGGCGGGCACCCGGCGGTGCTGGACGTAGTGCCGCACGCAGGCCGACCCCCACATGCCCAGCAGCGTCGTGATCCGCTCGGCTTCCCGCGGGCCGTAGGAGCCGGGATCCACGGCCAGATGCGGGAACGCCTCCTCCCTGATCGCCTCTACGAGCGACTCCGGCGGCGCCTGGCCGGCGAGGATCGCCCGGTTCAGCTGGGGCAGACGCCCCAGAGTCCACGCGTTGACCCGACAATCCGTCATGGGCGCCCACTCTCGAAAGACCGGCGGCACCAACCGCACCGCACACGCCCAACGAGCCGCCCTGACAGCTCGTCACCTGACGGTCACCCGGATGCACCGCCGCCTCACGACGCAGAACCAGACCCCATGGCCGGTTGCTGACGGTGGGCATGGAGAGAACCGGATCCTTCGGTGCCGAACTGGCCCGGTACCTGCGTGCCAACCAGATCACCGTCGTCGAAGTGGACCGACCCGATCGTCGAGCTCGCCGCGCCGCGGGCAAATCTGACCCCGGCTACGCCTACACCGCCGCAGTGCTCGCCGGCCGCGCCACCGGCACCCCGAAGGACCGCGACGACACGGTCGAGGCAATCCGCGCACTGCGCGTGGTACCGGCCAGCGCCATCAAGGCTCGCACCCAGACCATCAACCAGCTCACATCACTGATCACCACTGCGCCCCCAGCGACGCGGGAAACACTGCGCTCACTGACCACCGCCGAGCTGATATGCCGTCTGGTCGTCAGCCGACCCGGCTCCGATCTGACCACCCTGGCCGCCGCTGTCAAACTCGCGCTCAAGCGCTTGGCCAAGCGATACCAGCACCTGAGCGAGGAAATCGCGCAAGCGGACGCCGAGCTGCGCGCAGCCGCACCCGTGCCAGCCTCCTTGGGCCGCACTGATCGCCATCGACTCAACCGCGGCGGTGACCGCCAGGCCAACCGCGCGCTGCACACCATCGTCCTGGTCCGCATGTGTCACGACCCACGCACCCGCGACTACGTCGCACGACGCACCCTCGAAGGGCTCAAGACGAAGGACATCTTCAGATGCCTCAAACGCTTCGTCGCGCGAGAGGTCTACCGTCACCTCACCAGCGCGCCATCGGCATCTCCAGCCATTTGACGATCTACAGGAGCTTCAGAGTCAAGCTGATGCGCCATTGTGTGCGGTACTTCACGCTGACCTGCCCTCCGTTTCCCGATCCGTTCACCGCGGGTGCCCCACGCACTGTCCTCGACCTCGACGGTCGGCAGTACCAGGCCGGTACGCAGGCGGAACTGTTCGCGCAGAAACCGGAGTTCGGGGAAGTACCGCGAGCCTGGGAGCACGTGGTCAACGCGATGCCCGAACTGCGCACCGATTCAGTGAACTGTGATCAGCAATCCCTCCGGCCGGATCAGGGGCCCGGTTCCGCACGCCTGCCCTTCGGCTGCTCTGCTGATCACGGTGACCTGCGGCGATCCCGATCGCACCGCAGCACACCGCCACGGTTCCGACGGGGAGCGGACGGGCTCGCCCGACCTCGGCGGCCTTGCCCCGTTCTGTAGTGCTTTCTAGAGTCCGGGCCATGAGCATCCCCACCGAGTCGATCGGTAGCATCCCCCGGTCTCGCGCCCTGCAGACGGCCCTCGCCGACCACGCCGCAGGGCGCCTGAGCGAAGCGGAACTGATGAAGCTTCAGGAACAGGCCACCGCCGACACTATGGCCAGGCTTGAAGGGCTGGGGTGCCCGGTCCTGGTGGACGGGGAACAGGCAAAGCCGAGTTTCCTCACCTACCCCCTCGTAGGGCTCACCACCCTCGTCCCGGACGGCGTCGTCATCCCCTTCGCAGACGGCCACACCCGACAGCTGCCCCGCCTGACCTCGGGGCCGTTCCGCTATAAGGTCCGTGCGGAAACCTACCTGCGCGACGCCCTGCGCCACACCGGCTGCCCGGTCAAGCAGGCGGTGATCGCGCCGTCCGCCCTCAGCCTGCTCTACCCGGCCGACGCCATCGCCGGCTATCCCCGTGAGACCTTCCTGAGCGACCTCGCCGACGAGGCCGAGGCCGACATCCGCGGCTGTCTGGAGGCCGGCGCCCACCGCGTACAGCTGGACTTCACCGAAGGACGGCTGTCCCTCAAGCTGGACCCGTCAGGCGGCCTGCTCGATGACTTCATCGCGCTCAACAACCGAGTGCTCGGTCGGTTCAACCAGGACGAACGGTCCCGCATCGGTGTACACACCTGCCCGGGAGGGGACCACGACTCCGCGCACAGCCTGGACGTCGACTACGCGGGCCTGCTGCCCAAGCTCTTCCGGCTGATGGCCGGCAATTTCTACATCCAGCTGGCGAGCGAGCCTGACCCGGAGCGGGTGCTCCGCATCATTTCCGACCAACTGCGTCCCGGTATCCGAGTGTTCGTCGGTGTGACGGATCCGATCGACACCACCGTCGAGACGCCTGAAGAGGTACGCGACCGGGTACTCCTCGCCGCCCGGTACATCCCGGTCGACCAGCTGGGCACCTGCGACGACTGCGGCTTCTCGCCCTTCGCCGACGACACCTCCACCTCACGTGACCTCGCCTTCGCCAAGATCGAAGCCCGTGTGAGGGGGACCGCGCTGGCCTCCCGAGCCCTCGGTCTCTGACGGCAAGGGCTGACCGCCCGCCCCAGGCAGGGGTACTGATCGATGGCGGGCGCGGGTGGTGTGGAGGTCGGCGTTGAGCCGTCGAATACGGGTGCGGTCCGCGTCGCGGACAGCGTCGAGGATCTCGGTGACGCGTGCGAGCGGCCGGTCCAGGCGGCGGAGGGCCGACTTGAAGGCAGTCAGACGGTTCTGGCGGAAGGAACCGCGCCTCGCGAGCATGACGTGCCGAGGCGTAAGGAAAGGGCCCCGAAATGCAGGCACCGTCAATCGGCGTCGAAGAAGAGTACTTGGTCATCGATCCGCAGACCCGGTCCGTCGTCCCTTGCGCCGCGGCGGTCGTCGCACGGTGCGCCTCAGAGCAGATCTCCGCGGAAATCACCCAGTTCCAGATCGAGGCGAAGACGGTTCCGTGCCAGGACGCGGCCAAAGAGCTGACAGCCCTGCGCGTCCAGGTCGCCGCCGCGGCACGGGCGGAGGGGCTCGCCGTGGTCGCGACCGGGACCCCGGTGTTCGGGAACGCGGTGCCTCCGCCGATCAACGAGCATCCGCGGTATGCGGTCGGCACGGCGAACTACCGGGCACTCCATGACGAGCAGTCCATCTGCGCCAGCCAGGTCCACGTTCATCTCCCCGACCGGGAGGAGGCGGTGCTGGTGAGCAACCATCTGCGGCCCTGGCTGCCCACTCTGCTGGCGCTGCTCGCCAATTCCCCGTTTTGGCAGGGCCGTGACACCGGCTACGCGAGCTGGCGCTCGCTAGCCTGGGCCAAATGGCCGGTCGCTGGTCCGCCGCCGTACTTCCACGGCATCGACGACTACGAGCGGATCGTGGCTCAGCTGACCGAAGCCAAGGTGCTCGTTGATCCGGGCACGATCTTCTGGGACGTACGCCCCTCGGCCAGAGTGCCCACGATCGAGGTCCGGGTGACCGATGTGCCCGTCACCGCCGCGGAGAGCGCCTGGCTGGCGCGGCTGGTCCGAGCGTTGGTCATCGTCTCGCTGGAGCAGGTGCGGCGCGGCGACCCCGGGCCCGTGGTCTCAGCGGAACTTCTGCGTGCCTCCTACTGGCAGGCGGCACGGGACGGGCTCGACGGCAACGCGATCGAGCCGCTGGGCGGACGGCTCGTGCCTGCGGCCAAGCAGGTCCAGGGGCTGCTCGATCTGGTGCGGCCCGTCCTGCACTTGGACGCTCCCGTGTCGACCGGCGCGGCCCGCCAGCGCGCCGCGTACGCCCGTGGCGGCTTCCAGGCGGTCGTGGACGACCTGGTGTCAGCGTTCGAGCTGCCGGCTTAGCCGCGTGCCGACTCGGTTGAACCGGCTCACCATGGAGTGGCGGACAGGAAGGCCTGCAGCGGCTCCACGTGGCGGAGCTGATCGCGCCAGCGGGCGGAGAGGTCCTCGAGGAGGTGCTGTTCGCCGGTCAGTTCGCCGCCGCGCCACGAGCGGATCACCGGGTGGATGAATGCGCTCTCGTGCGCCCTCTCCGGGACCGGATGACGCGGAATGGCGAACACGTCCGGGATGTCCCGGGGCCCCCAGTGCAGGCCCGCGGTCAGACAGCGGTCGCCGAACCGCTCGATCGCGTAATCCTCGGGGAGTTCCTGATAAAGGGTCAGGCCGCCGTTCTCCGGCACGTACACGTCGACCAGATACTCGAACTGGGTCCACAGGGCCGAGCTGTGGTTGAGCCGGTCGAGGATCGTCTGTGTGAGGGGGCCGGGATCGGTGGAGACCTGGTTCCCCTCCAGCGGGGCGGCGTCGTAGCGTTCAGTGAGCAGCCGGGCCATCGTGCGCAGGTTGTAGCGGAAGCCGTCGATGAACGCCGACGACGCCCGCTTGAGGTCGCGCCCCTGCATGAGGGTGCCCGCGAAGTACAGGCCGTCGACGTTCACCGACTGCCAGTCGGGTCGCAGTTCGGGGATGCGACCGTTCGGGTGCCGCCGGGGTGCGCACTCCTCGGCGAAGACCGAGCCGTCCATGGTGAATCCGGTGCAGCGCAGCACCGCGTCGTATTCCAGTTCCGCCCTCTCCCCGTCGGCGAGCGTGTACGTGATCTCCGCCTTGATCACGTCGCCGTCGCGGCGGAGGCGGTCGATCTCGCACTCCAGGACGCCGTGCAGCGTCTTGAACCAGTAGCTGTCGAGCAGGGCGCCGTACTGTCCCCGTACATCGCCCGGATGCTTGGTATGCCATGCCAGCTTCAGCGGCCGGGGGCTGGCGAGGTGGATGACGGCGGCGTGGCCGAGCAGGGCCTGTGCCGTCTCGAAGGCCGCGTTGCCCTTGCCGAGGATGAGCACGCGCCGGCCGGTGAAGCGGCTCCCGTCGAGCGGCATGTCCTCGTAGCCTTCGGCGAGCTCGATTCCCTCGATCTGCGGGATGTTCGGCCCGCCCCAGCCGGTCGCAATGATGACGCACTCGGCGTGGTAGGTCCGGTCGCCACTGACGACTGCGAACAGGTCGTTGTGTTTGGTGATGCGGTCGACGCGGGTGTGGAAACGGACGTTGAGCTCGTGCTCGCGCTGGAAGTCGGCGAGGTAGCGGACGAGGTCGTCGGCGTGCGGAAAGTACTCGCTGGAAAACGCGGGGAACAGCAGCGAGTCGTTGAGGAGCGAGTTCCAGTCCCAGCGCAGGCGCCACTCCGGGTCGTCGCCCGTGACGTGCACCTTGTTCAGCGAAATGAGCCGGCGATGGCGGGGGAACTGCCGGAAGAAGGCGCCGGGGCCGTCGCTCGCCTCAAGAACGAGATAGTCCGCGCCCTTCTCCTTGAGGAAGTAGCCGAGCTGCAGCCCTGCCGGCCCGGCCCCGATGATCAGATATCGGGTCATCCGCAGGCCGCTGGGAAGCCGTGGGGCATCGAGGGCGTCCTGGGGCGACGGTATCTGCTGCTTCATGCCCGGTGAAACGAGCGCGTCTTGCGCAGGATGCGGGCGTCGAAAAGCAGGACGACGCCCAGCACAAGCCGCAGGACGCAGTGTTCGAGGCTGGTGAGAACGGAGTCGTAGGGGTCGGCCTCGAAGTATGCGAACGCGATCCGGACAACAAGCCCGGCGGGAAGGGTGTCGTGGAACCAGCCCGCATGCACCACCGGCCGGTCGAGCCCGAAACGGTCGTGCAGGCCGGGAACATCGCTCTCGGTGGTGGCGAACTCGCCCGCCCTCAGATGGTCGCTGACCTGCGGGCCCGGTTCGAGAAGGTCGCGGAAGGCATCGACGGTGTGCATGGCGGCGCGAGCCGCTGGCCGCATCCAGAACGGTACGCACCGCCGTCCTTGCCGACCGGCGGGCATGGACGAGCCGAGCCGGCCGCGCCGTTTCTTGGTGTCGCCGGGGTTGACGCCCGAGGCGGTGACGCGGACGCGGACCTCGCCGGCGCCGGGGTCGGGATCAGGGAGTTCGCCGACGTGCAGGACATCGGCGGCGGGTCCCTGGTCGTCGTACCAGAAACCAGGCATGGAGGTACCTCCGTGGGCGGTCAGCTCGGGGGAGCGGCGGGCGCATGTGGATCGCTGTCGGTGCATGCGGTGTCGAATGCGGGCGGTTCCTCGCCGAGGGCTTCGCGCAGCCAGGTCCGTTCGGCGCGGCTGGTGGCGCGGGCGGTGAGCAGCATGCCGCGCCGGTAGGGGTCGGCGATCTCCTCGGCACGCAGGGGCCGCTCGTTGTCGTAGAAGAAGCTCGCCGGTTCTTCCAGGAACTCCAGCCGTCTGCGCAGTACCTCGTGCTGTTCGGTCACGTCGGGCAGGTGGGAGAGGAAGGCCAGGACGATGTAGAACCGGGTGAAGTCGGTGATCTCGTGGTCGGCGGGCTTGCGCAGGCGCTGAAGCATGTCGGCCCGTCCGGCCGCGGTCAGGCTGAGCACGTATCCGGGCCGCCCCCGCGGCCGGGTCGGCGCGCCGCTCGATCAAGCCGGCCTTGGTCAGGCGATTGATTGCCGGATACAGGCTGCCGTCACTGACCGGCCGCGTATAGCCGGTCAGCTGTGCGACGCGGCGGCGCAGCTCGTGCCGTCTCGGGAGAGGCGCAGCAAGATGCCGCCGCAGTCCAGCGAGTCAGTGATGAACCGCTTCGTCGAGTTCATCAACACAGGCCACGAGGATCTCGCCCGCGAGGTCATTTCTCCGGACGCGGTGTTCCAGGCACCCAGTCACCCGGGCCCGAAGGCCGCCAGAACCTCGCCTGGTCAACGGAAGGCCGGCTCTCCCGGGTCACCGAGAACGGCGAGAAGACGGACTACGTCTACGACGCCGACGGCACGCTCCTGATCAGAACCACCGACAACGGTGACCGTGTTCTCTACACTGGCAACACCGAACTCCACCTCAGGGCAGGCGGGTCCACCTGGGCCCAGCGCACCTACTCCTCAGGCAGTCTGAGCATCGCAGTCCGCAGTAACGAGTCGGGGAGTAACAAGCTCTCCTACCTCGCCGGCGACCATCAGGGCACCCAGAGCCTGGCGGTGTCCTCGGACAGCGCGCAGACGGTCACCAAGCGGCGAATGACTCCGTTCGGAGCCGAACGGGGGACGCCTGCTGGCGGTGCATGGCCGGACGACAAGGGTTTCCTGGGTAAGACGAACGACACCAACACAGGTCTGACCCATACCGATGCCCGTGAATACGATCCCGGGATCGGCCAGTTCATCAGCGCCGACCCTAAGCTCAGCACCGATCAGAGTCAGTCCTTGAACGGCTACGCCTACGCCAACAACAACCCCACCACCTTCGCCGACCCGACCGGTGAGCAGGTCCCCGAGTGCCGCGAGGGCCTCGTTCCATGCCGCAACGGTGTCCCGATCCCCGGTGGCGGTGGCGGTGGCGGTGGCGGTGGCGGCGGTGGCGGTGGTGGCGGTGGCGGTGGTGGCGGTGGCGGCACCGTCTACGGGCCTCCCAGTGGTGGCATCGTCTACGGGCCTCCTAGCTGTGGCGTGCCCCCGCTGGCCGCGTGTGGCGGGCCGGTGTACGGGCCGCCCTCCCAGCCCCCGCTCCTTATGGGCCCCGACCCGGTCCCGCTGTTTTCCTTCTCGGCCAACTGCGGTATCGAGTCCGACTGGAACTACCTGTGCAACGCGGGCAACGGACTCATGACATCCGGCGCTTACACCCAGGAAGGGTTCAAAGCGGCAGGAACCATCACCGGCAAGGCCAAGGCGGACATGCGGTCCAACCGCCAGTCGGCCCAAGTGCTGAAAGCCACGAAAACACACCCCGGTATCGCGCGAGTGGGCGCTATCGGCAACAGCAATGCAATGCAGTACGCGGGCAGAGGGCTCCTGGTCGGCGGAATCGCCTTCACCGCCTACTCGAACTACCAATCCACGGGGGGCAACATCCCGCTGACCACAGTGGAAACCGCAGCCAACACCGCGGTGGTGCTAGGGGCGACCAAACTGGGTGCCACACTGGGAGCGTCCATCGGAACGGCCGTTGGCGGGCCAGTCGGGACGGTCATCGGCGGCGCTATCGGTGCGGGCGCCGGAGCCGTTGCGGGCATCATGTCGACGGGCGCCGTCAATAACGGAATCTCGAAGGGATGGAAAAAGTTGTTCGGCTGACCGACAGCGGAACAACCACGACGGGTGGGCTCCGAGAAAATCATGTCCTATCCTCGGAGCCCGCCCGGAGGTATCCACCTCACCAGCGGTGGACCCAGAAACCCCTCAGGGAGGAATCACAGCGATGGCGTATTTTCTGATCGCATTCTTCGCGCTCGGATCCGTCTTCATGACTTGGAAAGCCGTCCAGCTCTGGCGCGATGCTCGGCAGGTTGATTTCTTCATTGCAACGTTCGCTTTCCTCCCCTTCGGCAAAGAGACCAAGCGTGGTGAGGTGCGCTCACTCGGTCTTACGGCTGCCTCGCTGTGGGGAATCACAGCCCTGATCTTCTTGGGATCGACGGACGTGGAACTAACCGGAGTCGCGCTGGGCCTCTTTGTGGTTGCACTGGGGACAGTCCTGCTGTGCGTGATGCTGGAAGTCGCCGTCGTCCTGTTCAACACACCAAGGTTCGTTGTGCCGCCCCACATGCGCTCCGACCTCGGCGTGATCGCCGCCCGTCGCGCGCGACGAACGAAGCGCCGTGAGCGATCGCCTGGCCGCTGATCTCTGCTATTCAGGGGTGCCAGGGCGCGTATCGGGTCGTGATCAATTGGCGGTCCGGCTGAGGTCTTTGATCCAGATCATTGAGGCGTGCAGGCGTAATCCGGCGAGGTAGCTGTCCGGGATCTTGTCGTATGGGTGGCGACGCCTCGCCAAGCTTTGAGCTTGTTGATCAGCCGCTCGACGGTATTCCTCGTCTTGTAGAGGTCGGCGTCGTGGCTGGCGGGCCGACTGCCCCGGAGTCCCTACTTCCTCTGGCTGGCGACTTGGTCCTTCCTTTCCGAAGTCGGCCCAGCCCGCTGCGAAGAAGGCCATCCAGGACATCTGCAATGCCGAGGACCGCGAGCATGCAGCGACCGCGGTCAAGGCGTTCGCCAAGCAGTACGGCGCGAAGATCCCCAAGGCCGTCAAGCAGATCGTCGACGACGAAGACGAACTGCTGGCGTTCTACGACTCATCCTGCTGGGTACTGGAGTCACCGAACCCCATCAAGTCGACCTTCGTGACCGTCCGGCTACGAACAAGGGTCACCAAGGGCGCAGGCAGCCGCGCAGCGGTCGCCATGGTCTTCAAGCTAGTCGAGTCTGCACAGGCCCGCTGGCGGGCCGTGAACGTACCCCATCTCGTCGCCCTCGTTCGCGCCGGAGCCCCCTTCGAACGAGGCCGGCTCGTCGAGCGCGGCCAGATTCGTGCGACTTGATCGGGATGGTGACTGCGTTGGGAGTTGGCATGAGTGGGTCCGAGCGGCTCGTCCTGCGGGATGGCGTCCGGGTGGTCTGTCGTGACGGGGGAGGGGGCCACCCCGTGGTGCTGCTGCACGGACTGGCCGGTCATGCGGGCGAATGAGACGCTGGTCAGACGCCTGAGTGAACGGTTTCGCGTGGTCACGGTCGATCAGCGCGGTCACGGCGCCAGCGAGCGGTATCCGGAAGATGTCTCGTGCGCCGCCTACATCGCCGACGTCGTCGCCGTTATCGAGCAATTGAGACTGGAGCGACCGCTCTTGGTCGGCCAGTCGCTCGGCGGCCACATCGCGATGCTTACCGCCGCCTCCCACCCTGAAATCGTGAGCGGACTTGTGCTCGTCGAAGCCCGTCCCGGCGGCCCGAATCCGAACATTCCCAAGGAGATCGGCGGCTGGTTCTTGTACCGCAGGCATGGATACGCTGACGTTGGGTGGGCGGGCTGAGCGAGAGTGTTGCTCAGCAGCCATGGCGTAAGAGGGACGACCGCCCACCATGCGAGGACCGACAGTACTGCGCGTCACCAGCGCGGCGTCGTGTTCACCGTGCGCGCCACGCGCACTGGACAGCGGTGCGCAGGGCGGCGGCGGCAGCGATCAGCCAGAGGATCTTGCCCCAGGCTGGTGTGGTGAGGATGAGGGCCACGGTGGCCAGTACGCAGATCAGGAGCCATGCCGCTGCGGTCGCCAGCGGGCGGTGCGATTGTGGCGGTGTCATGGACCGCTGCTCTGGGTGCGCTGGTAGATGTCGGGGATGCCGTCGGCGTCCTCGTCGATGTTCTCCTCCTCGTACAGACGGCGGTAGACCGCGTTCCTGCGGCGCAGGAGCAGGGCGGCCAGCAGAGCCGCGGTCAGGGAGGCGATGAGAACGGCGGCCTTGACATGCTCGCCGACGGCGGTGCCGGGGAAGGCGAGTTCGCCGATGAGCAGGGCGACGGTGAAGCCGATGCCGGCCAGCGTCGCGAGGCCGAAGACGTCGGCCCAGGCCAGCTCGGGGTTGAGCTGGGCGCGGGTGAAGCGGGCGGCCAGGTAGGTGCCGGCGAAGATGCCGAGGATCTTGCCCGCGACCAGGCCGATGACCACGCCGAGGGGTTCGGGGGTGGTGAACACCTTGCCCAGCGCGTCGCCGGAGACGCTGACCCCGGCGGCGAACAGCGCGAACAGCGGCACACAGATCCCGGCGGACAGCGGATGCAGCAGGTATCCGGTGCGTTCGCCGGGCGAGGCCTGCTCGCCTTCGTCCCGGGTGGTGCGCAGGATCAGGCCCATGGCGACGCCGGCGACGGTGGCGTGGATTCCGCCGTTGTACATCAGCGCCCAGGTCAGTACGCCGAGTGGCAGGTACCACCACCAGCCGCGTACCCGCAGCCGCTGCAGCAGGTAGAAGACGACCAGCCCGGCCAATGCGCCGGCCAGCGCCCAGTAGTTGAGGTCGGAGGTGAAGAAGAGGGCGATGATCAGGATGGCACCGAGGTCGTCGACGACCGCCAGGGTGAGCAGGAAGGCGCGCAGGGCGGTCGGCAGGTGGGTGGAGATGACGGCCAGGACCGCCAGGGCGAAGGCGATGTCGGTGGCCATCGGCACCGCCCAGCCGTCCATGCTGCCCCCGCCGGCCGCGGCGGTGGCCACGTAGAAGACGGCCGGCACCGCCATGCCGCACGCGGCGGCGATGACCGGCAGCGCGGCGGTGGCCGGGGTGCGCAGCGAGCCGACCACCAGTTCCCGCTTCAGTTCGATCCCCGCGACCAGGAAGAAGACGGTCAGCAGCCCGTCGGAGGTCCAGTGGCCGACCGACAGATCGAGACCCAGTGCGGGTATCCCGAAGTGGAAGTCGCGAATGTCGGTATAGGAGGAGGCCAGCGGGCTGTTCGCCCACACCAGGGCCACCACCGCGGCGGCCAGCAGGACCAGCCCGCCGACGGTCTCCGTACGCAACGCCTGGGCAACAGCCTGACGTTCCGGCCAGGGCAGAAGGCCCAGGAAGGGGGAGCGGGAGCGTGGGGCGTCGGCCAAGACGGCGAACCTCCGGGGTGTCGGAAAAAGGGCACACGGCCCCTAGGACGCCGACCAGACTTCCCGGCACACCCCGCGCTTTCTTGACGCGTTCTTTACACCCTATCCGCAGCAGGCTGCCGTGCCCAGGCCGCCCCACAGCCAGCGGAACCCATGCCGGCAGCAGGGGTCCACGATCCGGCTGAGCGCGGCACGCCGAGGTCGTGGCGCTGCGGATCCGGGCGATCTTGGCCAATCGACCAGCCGTGGGCGCGGCTGGTAGCGGGCTTTTGGAGAGGCCCGAGACAGCCGCATACTGCCGACGCGGAGGCCGCCGCCCTGGGTGAGCCGCCGTGTCACCCGCCCCCGGGTCTACGGGCTCGGAGCGCTACTGGTGGGCGCGACCTGCGTGATGCAGGGGCTGTTCTACTTCCACGTCGTGCCGAAACCGTCCTGGGAGTTCCAGTTTTTTGGGACGAATGCCCTCATGTTCTCCGGACTCATCCTCATGGGAGTCAGCCAGATGCGGCCGTCGAGCCGTAAGCGCTGGGCTCCTGGCGCACGTCCGGAGAGCAGCGCAGTTGGACCCTGCGCAATCAAGGACGCCGTCGGCGTACCCACACGGCACAAGCCGTTCCCCCCCCCACCGCCCTGCGTTCCGCGACCCGCCTGCAGGTCGACACCCCCCTCGACGACGAGGGGCCGCCTTGTATCGAGGGACGGTACAAAGCGGCCCCTGTGCCGAAACGGCCGATGCGGGGGTCAGACAGCCTTGGTGGGCTCCCGCTCGCCCTCCGGGTCCTGGTCGGCCGCGGCGGTCCCTGCTCCCCGGGCCCGGACGAAGTCGAGGAAGGAGTCGAGTTCCTTCTTGACGTAGGGGGCCAGCAGGTAGAGGCCGATGATGTTGAACACCGACAGCATGAAGAGTGCCGAGTCGGCCAGGCTGATCAGCGAGTCGAGGGAGAGCAGGGAGCCCAGGACGACGAACAGACTCCAGATGGCCTTGAAGACGTTCTCGCTGGTCCTGCTCTTCCCGAAGAGGTACGACCATGCCTTGAGGCCGTAGTAGCCCCAGGTCAGGATCGTGGAGAAGGCGAACAGCAGCACTGCGACGGTCAGTACGTCCGGGAACCAGGGCAGTACGGTCCCGAAGGCGTCGGAGGTGATGGTGACGCCGCCGATGCTCTCGCCCCCGCGGGCCTCGGCCCAGCTGGCCGGGTTGGCGATGATGATGGTCAGCGCGGTCATGGTGCAGATGACGACCGTGTCGATGAACGGCTCAAGGAGGGCGACCAGGCCCTCGCTCGCGGGGTGCTTGGTCTTGACCGCGGAGTGGGCGATCGGGGCGGAGCCCAGGCCGGCCTCGTTGGAGAAGGCGGCACGCTGGAAGCCGACGATCAGGGCGCCGATCACACCGCCGGTGACACCGTCGGCCTGGAACGCGCCCTCGAAGATGGTCTGGATCGCGTCGGGCACCGCGGTGACGTTGGTCAGGATGACGACGAGGCAGGCCACGATGTACAGGCCGGCCATCGCCGGGACGAGCCGGCTGGTGACCGAGGCGATGGAGCGGATGCCGCCGAGCAGCACGAGGCCGACCAGGGCGGAGATCACCAGGCCGAAGAGGATGGCACCGGCGGAGGAGGCCATGAAACCGTCCTCGCCGCCGGTGGTCGAGGCGATCTGCGCGTAGCTCTGGTTGACCTGGAGCAGGTTGCCGCCGAAGAGGCCGAAGAAGAGGATCATGATGGAGGCGAGGACGGCGAGCACCTTGCCGAACAGGGCGCCGCCGCTGCCGAAGCGCTCGGCGAGGCCCTTGGGCAGGTAGTGCATCGGGCCGCCGGAGACGGTGCCGTCCTCGTGCTCTTCCCGGTACCTGACACCGAGGGTGACCTCGACGAACTTGGTGGCCATACCGAGCAGACCGCAGAGGATCATCCAGAAGGTGGCGCCGGCGCCGCCGATGCTGACGGCGACGGCGACGCCGGCGATGTTGCCGAGGCCGACGGTGCCGGAGACGGCGGCGGTCAGTGCCTGGAAGTGGTTGACCTCACCGGGTGAGCCCTCCTCGTCGTACTTGCCGCGCACGACCTTGGTGGCGAGTACGAACTTGCGTGCCTGGATGAGCCCGAACACGGTGGTGAAGATCAGGCCCGCGACGACGAGCCAGGCGACGATGAGCGGAAGGTCGGTGTCGCCGACGGGGACGGCGTAGAAGACGACCTCGCCGACCTCCTTAGCGACGGGTTCGAAGAAATCGCTGACGGCATCGTCGATGGATGTGGTGACGGACTCGAGTGACATCAGGTGCACCTCGGTGGGACGGGGACGTGAGGGCGTGGCACAGCAGTGGGGACAGGCAAAGGGGCGTTGCGCGTATGGCAAAGGCCGCCCCATGAAGGAATTGGGAAGTCCTATCACTTCCCAATACGGCCTTGAGTGACTCAAGTCACAACGGAAAGCCTTTGGGGTGCAATCCGCAGGGGTGGTAGCGCGATCGTTATCGGGATTTGAGCGTTCTCTGAGAGAGTGCGGCGCGGTTGCGACCGGCTCATGACCGGGTTGGCGGTCGTGCCCTTCGCCCCCACCGGCGCTACCGCGTCGTGTCCTTGCCCGACCGGCTGCAATCCGCCGCAGGCGAGCCCGGTCAGCCTCTCCGGCACGGTGATGTGGGTGCTGCCAGGCCCGGGTCTACCCGGGCTGTCCGTTCACTGGTTCGGAGTCCGGTGCCTGGCGGTGGCTGGCGTGCCAGTCGGCTGGCTCCGGTGGGTGCGTCCCGGGCAGCAGCCGGTATTCCCGACGGCGCGAGGCGCCGTCATGCGCCCAGGTGGCGATGTGTGCAGTTTCCTGCCCTGCCTAGGGTCAGGGCATCCAGTTTCTCCGCGTTGCCTCACCAGTCGCCGACACTCGGTGCGTCCTGCTTCGAGACCGACTCGTCTGCGTGAAGTGAGTGATCTTCTCTGCATGGGTAAAGCTATGTAAAAGGGTGAAATCGTTTCTTGCGATAGGTTGTAGCAATACATCCCTGCTCGTCCGGCAAGGTTTCTCTGTCCCAGCAGTACCGCGACTCTCCGGTGTCGAGTCCAATGGAGAGAGTTCAAGCCCTTCGCACCTGCGCCGGTCAGAAGAGGCACGCAATGGATCTATGGCTGATCTGGTTGATCGTCGCAGCCGTGTTGGCCGTGGCGGAGATCTTCACCCTTACCGCT